>JBBFMJ010000418.1:0-512 GCA_037478515.1 Thermoanaerobaculia bacterium | reverse complement strand
AAACGGTGCGGGCTTTGAAAGAACTTGCGAACGAACTCAATATAGTCATCATAGTAGCAAGTCAATTAAACAGAGAGGCTGTTAAAGATGGTAGCCCGTCTCTCATTCATTTGAAAGATAGTGGAGCAATTGAAGAGGGGGCTGATGTTGTGATGTTGTTGACAAGAAAAGAAAACAACACGCTTGAGGTGCTTGTTGAGAAAAATCGTTCAGGGAAAATTGGCAAGACCTCTATTGCGTGGTTGTTTGAATATTCAAGGATGTCTGACCCAGAATATTACGATATACCAGAAAAAATCATTGAATATGCACAGTATAAGTATAAGAAAACTGCGGAGAAAACTGTGGAGAAAACTGTGGAGAAAACACTAAATGGAGGCGACGAATGGTTATACGATTTCTAAACATATGTGCAATATTGTCTTCTGCAATATTGCTTGTATATGTATTGCCAGAACTTGCTGATGATATTGTCCTGAAAGGAGTATATTTTGGACTTGCTATCTCTGTAG
>JBBFMJ010000417.1:0-524 GCA_037478515.1 Thermoanaerobaculia bacterium | reverse complement strand
AGAGGGATTTGGTTTTTTATATATCGGTGCCCTTTGACTGGGCTGGCACTCGTTGTCTGCAAAAATTTTCTTTTTACAAAGCGAAGAACAGAGAGCCTTTTTTTTAAAATCCCCCTTAGTCCCCCTTTTGTCAAAGGGGGATACTTTATAAAAATTTTCCTTACAAAAATCTCCCTTTTTCAAAGGGAGATATAGAGGGATTTTATTTTAAATTAAAGAAATCTCCCTTATTCCCTCTTTTACAAAGAGGGATTTTTTTCTAAAAATTTAAAAACATATAAATCTCCCTTTTTCAAAGGGAAATCCAGTATGACTTGGTTATTTATCTATCTTTCTTCAAGAAGTTATCAATTAAAGCAAATATTTTGCCTGAAATGAACAATTTTCTTCTGCTCTACTGCTCTACCGTGCTTCTGCTCTTTTTATATGCGAGAGAAAGAGGGATTTTTGAATTCTTTCTGCCTTTATGTTTTGTTTGACTGGAAAAACAATTTTTCTTAAAAGAATGTTTAAAAAAGTAACAG
>JBBFMJ010000416.1:0-536 GCA_037478515.1 Thermoanaerobaculia bacterium | reverse complement strand
GTCTCTGTCCATAAAACTGAATAGGCACTTTCATATTCTTCTTCTATGTTTAAACTTAAAAAAATATTATTTATTTGTAAATGACTAAATCCATCTATGTTGTATTTTTGATTTGCTATCTCTTCTCCAATTTCATTGTATAATTTTAAATTTACTTCAATTGGAAATTCCTTTAAATTAAAAAATCCAATGTTTGTTCTAAAATTTTCATTGTTTTTTAAGCCAATAAGGTATGCTTTTTCTCCTTGATAAAATGTCTCATCATAAGGCGATGCCCTTATCCCTTGTCCATATGTCCCATTTTCATTAAAAAAATCTCCCTTTTTAAAGGGAGAAACAGAGGGATTTTGAAATCCCCCTTCATCCCCCTTTTTTAAAGGGGGATTGTTATTAGATTTATTACGGTCAACAGACACGGATAACGATTTTTCCAGAAACCCGAGCTCCGAGCTACGAGCTACGGCTTTTGTATATGTCCTCGAAAACAATATTGGCTGGCTCTCGTTTAAACATATTGCCTCAATTGCTCCAAATGT
>JBBFMJ010000415.1:0-561 GCA_037478515.1 Thermoanaerobaculia bacterium | reverse complement strand
CTAAGAATATATTGTATAATAAATAGAAATATTTAAAGGAGCGAGAACATGGCTCATATAGAAGGTAAGCCGAGGAATCAATATACTATGTTGCCGCCGGTGATGGATGAATGGATACCGAAGGGTCATAAGGTAAGGTGCAAGTTAAGGGAAAAGTGTATAAGAGGGAAGGAGGGTGGGGTGAGGGGTAAGGAGATATGGGTATTAAAGGATAGGGAATTTTACAAAAGGCAAAAAGAGGTAATAGAAAAGAACAAAGGTTTAATGGAGAAGAGGAAGACAATAGTGGAAGGGGTAATAGGTATGATAAAAGAGGTATTAAATTTCAGGAGATTTTTATTAAGGGGGTTAAAGAAGGTAAAGGGAGAGTGGAGGTTAGTGTTGTCAGCGTATAATATAATAAAATTTTATAGGTTAATAAATAGAGAGATAATAAGAGGTTTTGAATTTAAAGGGAGTTAAAATATTGTAAATAAGTTAAGGGTAAGGCAAAAGGGATATTCTCAAATAATTTAAAAGATGATGATATTAAAAAAATCAAAATATTGATAAATTATCCAA
>JBBFMJ010000414.1:0-564 GCA_037478515.1 Thermoanaerobaculia bacterium | reverse complement strand
GTACCGGCGTGGCATAGGCCATCAGGCCCAGTAGGCTTGTTGCAATCAATCGCTTCATCTCGCTCCTCCTGGTTCAAGGGTAGGAAAGGAGCAGCCCCCAGCCATGAAGCCCACATCAGCAAAACTTAACTTTGGCGTTGAGCGATTCTTTAGCCGGTCTTTGGGAAGCCTGGATATAGCAGGAAGCAATGGCACCCTGGTTGCGCCAAAACCCCCTTTATGCAAAGGGTGCATAAAGGGGGTTTCTCGTTCTGGACGTGGTGGGCGACGAGGGACTCGAACCCCCGACTTCATCCTTGTAAGGGATGCACTCTACCAACTGAGTTAGTCGCCCGTGTGGTGACCCCAAGGGGATTCGAACCCCTGTTACCGCCGTGAGAGGGCGGCGTCCTAGGCCACTAGACGATGGGGCCGCTAGCGTCTCACTTGTTGTGGGGGTGGGCCCACCAACAAGACCGTTCATAAGGGTAGCACAGGGCCGCCCTTTCGTAAAGATAAGCCCCCGGTTTTCGCCGGGGGCTTTGTGGTGGACCGCACAGGACTCGAACCTGTGACCAACCGATT
>JBBFMJ010000413.1:0-570 GCA_037478515.1 Thermoanaerobaculia bacterium | reverse complement strand
ATTTCTTTGGTCAATTGGGAGATGGTTCAAATAAAGGGTGTTCTTGCTTTCCAGTTGAAGTTTTAAATATTTCTGAAATTGTTGAAATATCAGCAGCCAGTGCAACGCATTCTCTTGCGTTGAAAGAAAATGGAACTGTCTGGGCTTGGGGTTCAGGAGAGCACGGCGAACTTGGAAATGGGAAAAATGAAAATTCAAATGTTCCAGTTAAGGTTTTAAATTTATCAAATATAAAAGAAATCTCTACAGGAGGATGCTTTTCAATTGCCTTGAAAGAGGATGGAACTGTCTGGACTTGGGGTTCAGGAAAGCACGGCGAACTTGGAAATGGGAAAAATGAAAATTCAAATGTTCCAGTTAAAGTGCCTAATTTGTCAAAAGTAAAAAAAATATCGGCAGGTGAGGGGCACTGTATTGCATTAAAGGAAGATGGAACAGTTTGGGCATGGGGATGGAATAAGTACGGGCAATTGGGAAATGGGACAAATGAAGATTCTAATGTTCCAGTTAAAGTTTTAAATCTTGAAAATATAGTTGAAATTTCAGCAGGAGGTGAGCATTCACTTGCAG
>JBBFMJ010000412.1:0-576 GCA_037478515.1 Thermoanaerobaculia bacterium | reverse complement strand
TGAGAAAGATTTTCACTATGTTTTAATATCGAAAGGGTCAAATGAAATATTGGATTTGAAAAATATAAATGATTACTTTATATTGCCATCAATAGATATTCACAAAATGCAGGCACATGACATTGTAATAAGAGATGGTGAATATATTACAAATGCTTGTAAATAAAAAATCAATAGCAAAAATAATAGAATTTATTTTTTGTCCTTTTGTGCTTTTTCAAAGCACCTTGCATTTTTCTTTTTCGATGAAGACAAGGCAGAGCAGTAGAGCAGCAGAGCAGAAGAGCAGTAGGGTCGTATGGCTCAACGCCCGGATTTCGTTCCAATTTTCCATTTCCGTATTTACATTTTTATATTGAAGAATTATTACAATATTCTCAAGAATGTTGGAATGTTATTTTTATTTTCCAAAAGAAAACTGCCAGCACTTCCAGTGCTTCAAAGCACGAAAAAATTCCCATCAGCTGGTCATTACGAGCCGAGCCCATTTCAAAAAGGGCGTGGCGTGGTAATCCTATGCATAGAAGAAATGTGATAAAATAAAAAGATGAGAATGACCAACATAGAAAAGGAACC
>JBBFMJ010000411.1:0-580 GCA_037478515.1 Thermoanaerobaculia bacterium | reverse complement strand
TTCAATCTGCCAAAGAGGAATTTAAACTACTGCATAGGAAAGATTTTCTAAAACTTTCCTTTCGTTTCAATCTGCCAAAGAGGAATTTAAACTTGGTATAAATGAAGTAAAAAACACCTGCATTTCAAGGTTTCAATCTGCCAAAGAGGAATTTAAACCTTGATGCCGATAATGTAATACATAAAGCATCATCGTTTCAATCTGCCAAAGAGGAATTTAAACTATAATTAGATGGTTTATAATCTTTTTCCTGAACTGTTTCAATCTGCCAAAGAGGAATTTAAACTTGCAAAGGAACAGGAAAAGGTGAAAACAAAGCATACGTTTCAATCTGCCAAAGAGGAATTTAAACTTATATTGGCACTGCTCTTATGGGCAGTGCCTTCCGTTTCAATCTGCCAAAGAGGAATTTAAACGAGCTAAAAAAAGCAGAAGAACTTATATCTGGTAATGTTTCAATCTGCCAAAGAGGAATTTAAACTTTTCAATAATAATATATCAAGTTCACCTGAAATGGTTTCAATCTGCCAAAGAGGAATTTAAACTTAGTTGCTCCCATATATTCCTCCTAATCAAGTAT
>JBBFMJ010000410.1:0-601 GCA_037478515.1 Thermoanaerobaculia bacterium | reverse complement strand
GCATATTTTGCCCATTTTATACGTTTCAATCTGCCAAAGAGGAATTTAAACTGAGCATATGCACTGCTGGCAGTTGTAGATGTTACCGTTTCAATCTGCCAAAGAGGAATTTAAACTTAGTTTAGTCATTGGTGATCCGTTTGGAAATAATAAGTTTCAATCTGCCAAAGAGGAATTTAAACGACACATCAGCTACAAATATTAAGCATTTTGCATAAGTTTCAATCTGCCAAAGAGGAATTTAAACGAATATGAGCAATTTCTCCGAAGTTGCAGTTATGGGTTTCAATCTGCCAAAGAGGAATTTAAACCTTCCAACCGCATACCCATTTCCATTCGCATCGGCGTTTCAATCTGCCAAAGAGGAATTTAAACGTTGTTTTTACTTCAATATCTCCCGTTAAAAATGCTGTTTCAATCTGCCAAAGAGGAATTTAAACTATTTTGCCGTTCATTTTAAAATTAAAATATTTTCCGGTTTCAATCTGCCAAAGAGGAGTTTAAACGTAAAACTTTGTCAAAATTTAAAATAACTTTGTCCTGTTTCAATCTGCCAAAGAGGAATTTAAACATTTGTGTCGAAGAGCTCATCTTATCTGGC
>JBBFMJ010000409.1:0-604 GCA_037478515.1 Thermoanaerobaculia bacterium | reverse complement strand
CTCATGAAAAACGACCTCAATCGCCTGGTAGGGGCCCAGCAGCTAGCCCGCGCTACCGCCCGCACGGTGTACTTCAACCTGAGCTTTGCCCTTGGTGTAATCGTTGTGGTGGGTGCTTTTGCCCTGGCCGGTCAGGTACCCCTGCCGCTGGGGGTGGTGGCCCACGAAGGCGGTACGGTTTTTGTGGTTTTGGTTGGCCTGCGCCTTCTGGCCCACCGGCTGGACAGCTAGCCACATAAACAGGAATCCGGGGGTCTGGTTCCCCCGGATTTTGCGTCCCTGACTTGGTGGAGCTGAGGGGATTCGAACCCCTGACCTTCTGAATGCCATTCAGACGCGCTCCCAACTGCGCCACAGCCCCGCAAACAGCAATGGAAAGTATAGGGGGCAGGCGCAAACTAGTCAAGCCTTTGCCGGATAGGGCTTTGCAAAAAAGCTGGCAGTGCTCTCCAGTCCCTGGGTTTGATGGTAGATCGCTTCGGTACGAATGACATACAAATACATTGGTAAGATACATGCGCTATGGCAGACAACACGCGGGCTTTGATGGAAGAGCTTTTGGCCGAGATGGAGGAGCGGCGCAAACGTATCGCCGCCGGTGGAG
>JBBFMJ010000408.1:0-642 GCA_037478515.1 Thermoanaerobaculia bacterium | reverse complement strand
CTGGCAAGCAACCTCTACTGAAACCAATTGCCCTTCTGCAAGAAGGAATCATACAGCCGTTTGGACAGGTACAGAGATGATTATTTGGGGTGGTGGAAGTTACTTAAATACGGGCGGAAGATATAATCCAACAACAAATACCTGGCAACCAACTTCTACAGGAACTAATTGTCCTTCCGGAAGGACTCGGCATACTGCAGTTTGGACAGAACAAGTAATGATTATTTGGGGTGGCTACAATGGTTCCAGTTATCTAAATACAGGCGGAAGATATAATCCAACAATGAATACCTGGCAGACCACTACTACATTTCCTGCACCTGTTGGAAGATCTGATCATACAGCAGTTTGGACAGGTCAGGAGATGATAATTTGGGGTGGGACCTCTGGAGGAATAATATATTTAAATACAGGTGGAAAATATAATCCCACAACAGATGTATGGCAGGTAACTTCCACTGGAACAAATTGTCCCTCTGAAAGGGTTTACCACACAGCAGTTTGGACAGGGCAGGAGATGATAGTTTGGGGTGGGTATTATTATTCTGGAGATCAATATCTAAATACAGGCGGAAGATATAATCCTTCAAACAATTCTTGGCTAACAATTTCTACTGGAACCAATTGTCCTTCTGGAAGGGC
>JBBFMJ010000407.1:0-663 GCA_037478515.1 Thermoanaerobaculia bacterium | reverse complement strand
ATTGAAACCACTTGGACTGCTTCTAATACATTTCAGTATATTGGAGTTTAAATTCCTCTTTGGCAGATTGAAACTTCTTCCCCCGCCTCTTTCAGACCCTTGATATAACCGGTTTAAATTCCTCTTTGGCAGATTGAAACCATCTTCAGTTTGTCTTTCCTCCACCACCCTTTCAGGTTTAAATTCCTCTTTGGCAGATTGAAACTCTGTGTCCTCAAAAAGAAAACACTCTGGAAGTTCGTTTAAATTCCTCTTTGGCAGATTGAAACATCTCAAAAGTGGAGTGGAGGAGTTTGTGCAAAATGGTTTAAATTCCTCTTTGGCAGATTGAAACGTTGACTTATCCCTATTTCCAGTTGATAAAATTTAAGTTTAAATTCCTCTTTGGCAGATTGAAACGCCATAACTGCAACTACGCAAAAATTTTTCGTGCTCGTTTAAATTCCTCTTTGGCAGATTGAAACTAAATGCAAAAATGGGAAATTCAGAAGTTGAAAATATGTTTAAATTCCTCTTTGGCAGATTGAAACTTAAGAGTGTGTTATTATACATTGAAATAACCTAAGTTTAAATTCCTCTTTGGCAGATTGAAACCACTTGGACTGCTTCTAATACATTTCAGTATATTGGAGTTTAAATTCCTCTTTGGCAGATTGAAACTTC
>JBBFMJ010000406.1:0-670 GCA_037478515.1 Thermoanaerobaculia bacterium | reverse complement strand
GAAAGTTTTAGGCTTCCTTTGTCCTTTTCTTTATAAAAGTCCAGATTTAAATAACTGGAATCCAGTTTTGCCATAAGTTCCAGTTCAGGTATTTCCTTTTCCAGAAACTCTGGTTTTTCTATCTTTCCCTTCCCTTTAAGAAAGATATCCCTTCTGTAAGTTATGTTTCCATCCATTTGAAGTTTTCCCCCAATTCCTGCATTTAGAAATTGAAGAAGGGGGCTTAAACTGGCTGAAAGATTAAAATTCAAGGAAAAGGTAGGTTTTAAATCTTTAAAATTTCCTTCTGCCCTTATAAAAAAATCCCTGGATTTAATTAAAATTCTTTCAAAATATAGACCTTTTCCTTCCTTTTTAAAGGAACTTTTCAAAGAAAAATTTATTTTCCCCAGCTCAGGCAGGATTAATAATCCATCCTTTATATTTAAAAATCCCTTTTCCTTCCAGAAAAATAGTGAAAAACCTCGAAAGGTACCTTCCAGTGGAATTTCCTCTTCTTCAAATCTAATTTTACATTTTTGAAGTACCAGATCTTCAAAAAATATAAAGCCATAATCTATTTTTTTCTCTTCCTTTTTTCCTTTTTCAAATATAAAACTCAGTGTTTCTGTAGCTCTTATAGTACCAGCCCTTATTGCCACTATAAATAAAATCTGGCTCACTGCAAAGA
>JBBFMJ010000405.1:0-737 GCA_037478515.1 Thermoanaerobaculia bacterium | reverse complement strand
AAAGTTTCACATAGTTTGATTTACAAACTTTTTAAACTTTTATCTATTTGGCAACAAGATGGTGAATTTTATATACCACAATTAAATAGAATACAAAAGGAAATAAAAGAGAAATTGAAAGATGATCATGAATTTTCAAAGAAATTTAATAACGATTTAATTTTGAAGTTAATGTTACCAGAACAAATGAAAACTTTACATTTGTCTTTACTATGGGCAGAATATTTAAACAAAAAATCTATATAGTTATGAGTAGTTATTATAGTCAACTTAAAAACTTTAGTTGTAACTTTTCAAAAATACCTGCAAATATAATTGTAGGGGCAGCTAAAGAAATTGGTGAGAGTCTTACTAATGAGCAATTAAAAAGTAGTCAATTAAGAAAGTTTTACGATAGTGTAAAACAGTTAGAATTAAAATTAATTGATAAAAAAGACAGCGATGAACTTGATGATAAAATAATTGCGCAGTTGGTTTTTCTAAAACCTCATCTAGAAAATGCTAGTAAAAAATCTAAAATACCAAAAGACTTTAAAGATATAATTGAATATTCAATAGATAAAGTTACGAAACAAGGAAACACTAAAGAAGATTTCAAGTATTTTGTTAAATTTTTTGAATCAATTGTTGCATATCATAAATAGTACATAACAGTTAAAAACAAAATATTATGGCTTTACAAAACGGAAAAACAGTAAAAACATTACACGGTCATATTATTATTTCCGGAGTAATAC
>JBBFMJ010000404.1:0-763 GCA_037478515.1 Thermoanaerobaculia bacterium | reverse complement strand
CTACATCACAAAATAAAAGACGACCCTCGAATTACTCGAATCGGTCGGATTTTGAGAAAAACCAGTCTGGACGAACTTCCACAATTATTTAATGTTCTTAGAAACGAGATGTCGTTGGTGGGACCGAGGATGATTACAGCCCCGGAATTGGAAGAATATAAGAAATGGGGAATTAATCTGCTAACCGTCAAGCCCGGTATCACCGGGAAATGGCAAGTATCAGGTCGTTCCGATGTCAGTTACCAGGAACGAGTTCGATTTGATATGTATTACATCCGCAACTGGAATATCTGGATGGACATTCAGTTACTTATACAAACTATACCCGCCGTGCTTAGTAAACGCGGTGCCTATTAGAAAGGTCATAAAGATCATGAAAATTCTGGTAACTGGCGGGGCTGGTTTTATTGGTTCGAATGTGGTAGATCTCCTCATTCAGGAGGGACACGATGTTGTTGTGGTGGATAATCTGGTAACTGGCAAGTATGCCAATATTAACCCTGCGGCCACATTTTATCAGATTGACATCCGCAGTTCTAATCTTGCCCAGATATTTGAAAAAGAACGTCCCGATGTTGTCAATCATCATGCAGCTCAAATGGATGTGCGCCGCTCCGTAGCCGATCCGCTCTATGATGCGGATGTGAATGTGAAAGGTTCCTTGAATGTTCTGGAGTGCGCCCGAAAATATGAGGTGAAGCAATTTATTTACGCTTCATCGGGAGGAACGGTTTATGGCGAACCGAAATATCTTCCTTGCGAC
>JBBFMJ010000403.1:0-783 GCA_037478515.1 Thermoanaerobaculia bacterium | reverse complement strand
ATAAATTGCCTCCAAAACAGAGGATTGCCATCTCTTTAAGGTTTTATAAGGAAATGCCCATAAAAGAAGTAGCTCAAAATATGGGTATTTCAGAAAGTTCTGTAAAGACGCACCTTTCAAGGGGGCTTAAAAATTTGAGGAAAATTATGGAGGCAAAAGATGAAACATATTGATTTTTTTAATTATCTGGAACTAAAAACCCTGGGAAAAGAACTTCCCTGCAACTGTGATATCTGTCTTGAAAAGATAAAAAAATGGGAAAGGGATAGGGAAAATTTTAAAAATTTTGAGGATTTTAATTTTCAAAAACAGGAAAGGTATCTTTTAGAAAAAATTAGAAGAAAAGTTTTCCCTTTTAAAATGGTTTTTGCCTTTGGATTTACCTTGATTTTAATCTTTGGCTTTTTTGCTTTAAGCAGCATAAAATCTAAAAAAATAGAAAATTTTGAACTGGAGTACTCAAAGATTATGGAGGTCTATCAAAGGCCTGATTTAGGAGATCTGGAAGCCTGTTCAATTATTTTTGAAGTTAATAATAAAGAGGAGGACTTATGAAAATTTTACTATTTTTCCTTCCTTTCTTTAACCTATATTTTATGGAGGACTTCAATTTACCCGATGGGAAATGGTGGATGAATGAAGAAGTTATAAGAGAGTTAAATTTGACACCAGAACAAAGAGAGCAACTTACAAAAATTTATTATGAACACATTGAAAAAGCCATTGATTTAAGGGCAAAGGTGGAAAAAGAAGAGTTAAAATTAGGGGAAATCTTGGGTAGGG
>JBBFMJ010000402.1:0-800 GCA_037478515.1 Thermoanaerobaculia bacterium | reverse complement strand
TAATATCTGTGTTTCAATCTGCCAAAGAGGAATTTAAACTCTCTAAATAAAAAATCATCGGAAATGGTTACATTTGTTTCAATCTGCCAAAGAGGAATTTAAACATTATCAATTACAACTTGTAAAGGCACTTGCCGGCGTTTCAATCTGCCAAAGAGGAATTTAAACTCAGTTCTGGGTCGTGGAAAGGACTTGAAAGAGCCGTTTCAATCTGCCAAAGAGGAATTTAAACAGGATCTGAAAGAACCAAGCCACAACAGAAAACTCTCGTTTCAATCTGCCAAAGAGGAATTTAAACGAGTATTTACAAACAAAACAAATACAGGTGGAATAGTTTCAATCTGCCAAAGAGGAATTTAAACAATAATAAACCCCAGCCCTATGGGAGCACACCCAAAGTTTCAATCTGCCAAAGAGGAATTTAAACTGGCTATGTTAAGGGTCTGAAAGAGGTGGGGGAAGAAGTTTCAATCTGCCAAAGAGGAATTTAAACGTGTTTTAGTAGATGAAAATTTTGGATTTTCCTGTGTTTCAATCTGCCAAAGAGGAATTTAAACTAAGAACCATTTTTTATAACATAAATTGGAGTTAATTCGTTTCAATCTGCCAAAGAGGAATTTAAACTTTATTTTTTGAATTATTGCTTTCACTTGTAAATAAGTTTCAATCTGCCAAAGAGGAATTTAAACTTGTATTGCCGCCTGAATAATGTTGCTGATTTTACCGTTTCAATCTGCCAAAGAGGAATTTAAACACAGTGTAATCATTTGCTATATGTGTCACTAAATAATGTTTCAATC
>JBBFMJ010000401.1:0-875 GCA_037478515.1 Thermoanaerobaculia bacterium | reverse complement strand
GAAATTCAATTCAATTTTCAAGAAGTTGATCAGATACTACCCAAGGTACAAACCAGCTTTGGGCGGAGAATCAAAAATGAGTGATTCCATCCATTCCTCTTTTTTTGAAAAAATTTTATTCCAGAAGGATTTTTTAAAGTCCAGGCAGGTTCTAACAGTGCTCCTGTAAAGCCATCCCTTTATGTTTTCAATTTCCTTCCCTTTATTAAGAGTTTTGTAAAGCTTCAAAAATACATCCTGGGCAATGTCATCTGCCTGATGGGGATTTTGAACACAGCTTAAAGCAAGAAAAAAAACTTCTTTTCTATAAGAATGGTAAAATTCTTCCCAGATTTCTTTTATTTCCTTCTTTTCAATTCCCAAGAGGGCTCCTTCATATTCCATTATATTTAAACGAAGCCAATTTTCAAAGGGTCTACATCTTCAAACTGAATTTTAGAATTTTCAAAAATTGTATCTTCAAGCTCAATTCCCTTTCCTTTGCAGTTTTCAATCTTTATTTCCTTTGCAGATATCTCTGAAAATTTACAGGATCTTAAATCACAACCATTAAAATAGACATTATCCATAGAATTTAGGGCAAATTTTGATTTATTCATTATGTTAAATTCAAATTTAGAAAGATTTAAATTGCATTTTGAAAAGGAGACCTTTTTTGCCTTTGAGTCCTTTATGGACAAACTTTCCAGAATACTTTCATTAAACTGGCTTTTGGAAAGGTTTGAACTTAAAAATTTAAGTTCTGTTGTAGTGATTTTTTCAAAAATTGAGGACTTTAAACTGGATTCCTTAAAAATAGTATTTTCCAAGAGGCAATTTGTAAAAGAAGGGGAAGAAAGCATACAGCCCAGAAAGGTGACTTCTTTAAATGTGCA
>JBBFMJ010000400.1:717-994 GCA_037478515.1 Thermoanaerobaculia bacterium | reverse complement strand
CTTTAGTGATGTTCCAGATTTAATAAGACCTAACAAGACTACTTACAGATCAATAAAAATAGATAATCAAGAGATAGAATTTACTGAAGGATTTACTGAATTACATACGGAAGTCTATAAAAGGATTCTTGCAGGAGAAAAAGGATTTAATATAAGTGATGCAAGACCCTCAATTGAATTGGTATACAAAATAAGAAATAACATTAAATTTTAAGGAGCATAAAATGTCGGAGAATAAAAAAAATTATTATGTAAATGAATATGCAGTTATTGATGA
>JBBFMJ010000400.1:0-707 GCA_037478515.1 Thermoanaerobaculia bacterium | reverse complement strand
ATAATGTAGAAATTGGTGAAGGTACAAAAATATGGCACTTTACACATGTCCAGTCTGGAGCTAAAATAGGTAAATATTGTGTTTTGGGTCAAAATGTAAATGTGGGCAATAATGTTGTTATTGGTAATTATGTGAAGATACAAAATAATGTATCAGTTTATGAAGGTGTGACTCTTGAAGACTATGTTTTTTGTGGTCCTTCTATGGTTTTTACAAATGTTAAGGATCCAAGAAGTAAATATCCACAGGTTGGTTCTAAATATTATATTAAAACACTAGTTAAGGAAGGTGCTTCTTTGGGAGCTAATTGTACGATTGTTTGTGGGGTTACTATCGGGAAGTATGCATTTGTGGGGGCGGGTGCTGTTGTAACCAAAGATATTCCTGATTATGCTTTAGTTGTTGGTAACCCGGCAAAGATTGTAGGTTGGGTCTCAGAAGCTGGAGTGAAATTAAAATTTGATGAAAATGGTTACGCAGTTTGTCCGAAATCAGGGAAGAAATATAAATTTGAAAACAATAGGGTTTATGAAATAGAATGATAATTAAATTTTATTTGATAGTTTATTAAAAGGAAGGCACTGCCTTCCTTTTTTGTTTTAAAATTGAGTTTGGTTCAAGTTTGAGAATATTATTTCACGCAGAATGCGCGGATTGACGCAGATAAAAATTCTGCGAGACCAAAATAATTCACGCAGATTGCGCAG
>JBBFMJ010000399.1:0-1231 GCA_037478515.1 Thermoanaerobaculia bacterium | reverse complement strand
AATGGATTTATGATCATAAAATCATTTCTGATAATTATAATAAACCATTTTTACTTTCTGAATTTGGTTCAAAGCAAAATAGAAGGTTATATTTTAGTTCATGGTTAACAGCGATAAAAAAAACAAGGGCAGGGGGTGCTCTATTGTGGCAAATGGTACCACAAAGTTTTGTTTATGACGATGGTTATGCCTTAAAGATAGGTATAAATAGTGAAGAACTTAATTTAATCCGATATTATTTTTCCTTTATACAGCAAGAAGATAAAGAAGAATTATTAGCTAATGGTGAAAACAACATATATCCTAATCCTTCATCATCTGAAATTTATTTAAATATAAAGAAAATAGGCATCAGTTCTATTCTGGATTTCTTTTCCATACCAAAAATTAATTATTTTAAAGAAATATCCTTGGAAGGGAGATATAACTTTTCTGGAACAGAAATAGAAAAAGGTGAGGGCTTTTTAAATTTCATCTCAAAGGATGAAAATTTTAAAGGAAAAGGGCAAATTAAGGATTTCTGCCTTGAAAATCTTAAAATTCAGGTAGAAGAAAAAGATTTTATTTCAGAGATTCAGGCAAAACTACCATTTTCTTCCGAGGAAAAATTCTTTTTTTCTGGTGATGTAAAGGAAGCATCCTTGGAAAGGATAAAAAAAATACTCAAACCTTTCCTTCCAGATACAGGGGTTCTCAAGGGTAGTGGAAGGGGAAACTTTAATATCTTTGGAACTTATGAAGATATTTTAATAGAATCAAAAATGGAGATGTTTGATTGTTTTTATGAGGGTTTGCCCTTTGGGGAAGGGGAGGTGGAGATTCAGGTTTATAAAGAAGAGGTCTTATTTAAAAAAATATTTTTCAAAAATAAGGGCGGAATCCTTGAAGGTATGGGAAGCATCTCAAAAGGCATAAATTTCAAACATAAAAACTGGTACTTTCCAATTCCCTTTTCTTCAATTTTAGATGGAGAAGGGACCCTTTCTTTCAGCCCGGAATTCCTTATTTCAGGTGAAGTAAATAAAACAAAGGTGGATTTTTTTGACTTTGGAGAGATAAATTTTGAATATGATTATGATGGAAAGGTCTTCCATTTAAAACAGCTGGAAGCATTAAAAGATGGCGGAATTTTAAAATTAAAAGGAGTTTATGAAGAAAAATTTGAGTTGGAAGGAAATACTTACGATTTTCCCCTTTATAATGAAATTAAAATTTCCTCAAATTTAAAAGC
>JBBFMJ010000398.1:0-1267 GCA_037478515.1 Thermoanaerobaculia bacterium | reverse complement strand
AATTTGTTCAGTCAGATTTTTTTTGGGTCGCGTAAAATCGTCCCCTACGCAATCAATTATTTTGAAAATGTAGGGGCTGAATTTATTCAGCCCGAAATTTTATAGGTTCAATTGTTTTTGATATTTTCGGGTCGAGTAAACTCGACGCCTACAGAAAAGGAAAAAATTTTAATGGAAGATTATTCAGAGATTATTTTCCTTTGAAATCTGGTTTTCTTTTTTCAATAAATGCCTTTACCCCTTCTTTCATATCCTCTGTGGAAAATAAGATTGAAAAATTGGAGGCTTCTAATTTCAATCCATCTTCCTTGGACATCTCCATTCCAGAAATAACTGATTTCAGTGCCAGTTCCACAGCCAGGGGGGCTTTTTCAATTATTCCATTTAAAATACTTTTTGCTTCTTCAATCAAGGTATCCTTTTCCACAACTTTATTTACAAGCCCAATCCTAAATGCCTCCTCTGCGTCAATCATTTTTCCAGAAAGTATTATCTCCAGTGCTCTTCCCAGACCTACAATCCTTGGGAGCCGCTGGGTCCCACCATATCCAGGAATTATCCCTAAATTTACCTCTGGCTGCCCAAATTTTGCCCCTTTTGAGGCAATCCTTATATGGCAGGATAGGGCAAGTTCACATCCACCCCCTAAAGCAAAGCCATTGACCGCTGCTATGACTGGCTTTGGAAAATTTTCAATTTTTGAGAAGATTTCCTGACCCCTTTTTGCCATCCTGTATGCTTCCACCGGTCCATAGGAAGAGAATTCCTTTATATCAGCCCCTGCCACAAATGCCTTTTCCCCTTCTCCTGTGATTATTATTCCTCCAATTTCCCTGTCATTTTCTGCCTTTTCCAGTTCCTCTTCCAAAGAATTTAAGACCTCACGGTTTAAGGCATTCAGGGCTTCGGGCCTGGAAATTTTTAAGAGAAGGATTTTTTCAATTCTTTCTTTTTTTATTACCTCAGACATAAGACCTCCTATTTTTTTATTATTTTAAAAAGGAAATTAAGCAAAAAAGTCAAAATCAAACTTAAAATTATGGAAGTGGTGATGGGAAAGTAAAACTTAAAATTTTCTTTGTTTATGTAAATGTCCCCTGGAAGTTTAAAAAAATTAAGTTTTTCAAAGAAAAAAAAGAAAATTGAAATGATTACAAATAGTATTCCAAGGATTAAGAAAAATAATGCCAGATTTTTTTCCATTTTAATATTTTAGCATTTTGCTGAGGATTTTCAAATTTTTGAAAGGATTTTCAAATTTTTGAAA
>JBBFMJ010000397.1:0-1509 GCA_037478515.1 Thermoanaerobaculia bacterium | reverse complement strand
TCAATTTCCTTTTCTAAATTTTCTTCTGGAATTCCTATAGCAATTCCAATAGAAAAGTTTGTGGGTGGATCTATAATGTTATCTGAAAAATCAAGCCCTCCGTTTAAAGAAGAAATAATTTTTATAAGCCCTGTAACATTTACATCATATACAGAAGTTGCCTCTGGGTAATCACCTAAGGCAGTTGGATCACCACCTAAAACCAATATCCCTGAAATTCCTAAAAGGGAAGCCCCAAGGATTTCTGATTGGAGAGCTAATAGATTTCTATCCCTGCAGGTTAAATGAAGGATTGTGGAAAGCCCTGTTTCAGAGTGGATAAAGTGTGCAACTGCAAGGGGAGAAACCCTTGCCCTTGCCATTGGATTATCAGCAATGTTTATAGCATCCACACCCAGATTCTTAAAAACTTTGACATTTTCTATTATATTTTTTATATCAGGACCCTTTGGGGGTTCTACTTCACAGGTTATTACAAATTCTTTTCCTAATTTCTTAAAAAAACCTTCCTTTAATGGCTTTCCTTCAAATTCTTTTTTTTCTTCTTCCCTTTCAATTTCAAATATTAAAATTGGCTCTACCCTTTTTCCCTTTTTAAATTCTTCAATTTTTTCTTTAATTTTCCTAATTGTTTCAGGGTTTGTTCCACAGCATCCACCCACAATGGCGGCACCTAACACCACATATTTTAAAGTAAGAGAAGCAAAGTAATTTGGCTCTGACAAAAAGATTATTCTTTTATCAACTTCAGCTGGATAACCTCCATTTGGCATAATTGAAAGAGGAACTTTTAATCCTTCAATGGCTTTTTCAACAAAATATAACATATCAGAAGGACCCAGAGAACAATTTAAACCAACCACATCTGCACCTGAATTTTGAAGCTTCAAAAGCCCTTCAAGGAAATCGTCTCCAAAAAAGGTTCTTCCTTCTTTCGAAATTGTCAGGGATGCAAGTATTGGTATATCTGGAGATAACTTTTTTATTGAATCTATGAAAAAAATTGCCTCCAAAACTGATTTTTGACTTTCTACAATAAATAAATCTGGCTCTTCTTCAATTAAATATTTTACCTGCTCAACACAGACATCTTTTGCTTCTTCTTCTTCAACATCTCCATAGGGCTTAAGCATAACTGATAAAGGACCTACTGATGCCCCTACCCATATAGGAAGTCCTTTTGCTGCTTTTTTTGCAATTTGAACACCTTTTGTATTTATATCTTTTAAATTAAATAAAATATTTTTCTTCTGGTAATTAATTCTATTTGCTCCAAAGGTATTTGTCGTAATTATTTTTGAACCAGCTTTTATATATTCCTTATGAACCTCATAGACCGCCTCTGGATTTAATATATTTTCAAGCTCAACAGAAGGACACCTTCCAAAACCCTTTTGGTAAAGATATGTTCCAATTGCACCATCTGCCAGGACTGGTTTTTCTTTTAAAAATTCTAAAAATAAATTCTTTTTAGTTTCTTTCATTTTTACTCCAAATTAAAATACTTTG
>JBBFMJ010000396.1:0-1512 GCA_037478515.1 Thermoanaerobaculia bacterium | reverse complement strand
GAGTTGCTCTGGGAAAGGATTTAAATGAAGCATGGGAAAGAGCTTTTGATTGTGATCCAATATCTGCCTTTGGTGGAATCGTGGCTTTTAATGGAAAAATTGAAAAAGAGCTAGCTGAAAAATTGAAGGAAATCTTTCTGGAAGTAATTGTCTCTCCAGAAATTGAAGAGGAAGCTTTAAAGGTTTTATCTTCTAAAAAAAACTTAAGGGTTCTGTCTTTAAAAATTCAAAAGGAGAGAAAGGGTTTTGATTTTAAAAGGGTAAGCGGGGGGTTTTTAATTCAGGAATGGGAAGAGCATGAGGAAAAAATGGAAGATTTCAAGGTAGTTACAAAAAATTCCCCCACAGAGTTGCAGTGGAAGGACTTAATCTTTGCCTGGAAAGTGGTAAAGAATATCAAATCCAACGGAATCCTTTTTGCAAAAAATCTTCAAACTCTTGGAATTGGTTCTGGGCAGACCTCAAGAGTGGATTCTGTAAAGGTGGCAGCAATGAAGGCAAAACTTCCCCTGGAAGAAAGTGTATGCGCCTCAGATGGTTTTTTCCCCTTTCCCGATGGAGTAGAAGAAATATACAAAGCAGGGGGAAGAACTATAATTGCCCCTGGGGGAAGTATTAAAGACAAGGAAGTCATAGAAAAAGCAAATGCCTTAGGAATTTCTATGGTCTTTTCTCCCTGCAGGCATTTCAGGCACTGAAGGAGATTTTATGATTAAAAAGGAAAGGGTGGTTTTAAGGTATTTAAATGGGGATATGGAAAAATGTTATATAAAGCCATATATCTCCTGTTCCATTAAGGTAATTCAGGTAATCAAAGAAGATGGGAAGGTGGAGACAATTCCCGTAAAGGATTTAAAAGCTATCTTTTTTGTAAAGGAATTTGAAGGAAAAGGGCATAAAGCGGGTTCTTGGGTAGAAGAAGATCCTGAAGGCCTGAAGGTGGGCAAAAAAGTAATTGTGACTTTCAAGGATGGAGAAAAAATAAAGGGGAAGATTCTGGGTGATTTTGAAAAAGGTGAAGGTTTTTTTCTCTACCCTCTTGAAAAGGGCTCCAATAATATTAAAATATTTGTAGTTAAAAATTCCGTTCTGGAGATAAAGGAAGAAGAGTGATATTTTTATTTTTTCTTGTTTTTTTTAGTTTAAAAGAAATTATTGCTGGAATTGAAAAAAATCCCTTCTTTTTATCGGAATTCGTGCAGACATATAAATCTCCAGAAGGAAATTTAATAAAGGAAGAAGGCGAAATCACCTTTAATTTTAAAAAAGGTATAAGATTTGATTATAAAGGAAAAGAAAAGAAATCCTATGTTATTACTGAAGAGGGATTCTATTCCAGAGAAGGAGGAGAAAACTGGAATTTTACTCCCTGGGATAAGGAATCAGAAGAGTATAAATTCTTTATTCTTTTAATAAAAGGTGAAATTCAGGATGAAAGTAATTTAAAAATTGAAGAAAAGGGCAAAGTTTTTATAATTTCCTCAGAAAAACCTCAATTTAATATGGTGCTGG
>JBBFMJ010000395.1:0-1514 GCA_037478515.1 Thermoanaerobaculia bacterium | reverse complement strand
ATATTCTAAAAGAAGCCATCATAAGGGAGTTGAATATAGAAAAGGATGAAATAGAGGAGGAGAAGTTTCCAAAGATAGCCATTTTGGGAAAACCCAATGCAGGTAAATCTTCCCTTATAAATAAACTGGCAGGAAAGGAAAGGGCTATTGTTTCAAAAATTCCAGGGACTACCAGGGATCCTGTGGAGGTGCTTGTAAAATATTACGGAAAAAAATATATATTTATTGATACCGCTGGGGAAAAGAGAGAGGCAAAGATAAAAGGAGAACAGGAATTTTTAAGTGTGATAAAGGGAAGGAAGGCCTTAAAGGAGGCAGACATAGCCCTTTTTCTTCTGGATGCCTCCGCTCCCATAACAAATCAGGACAGGGAAATTGGTTTTGAAATTGAAAAATCCTATAAAGGTTTTATATTCCTTGGAAACAAGGTGGATTTAATCTCTCAGGAGGAAAGAGAAGTATTTAAGGAAAATCTCTATTCTGCCTTTCCTTATTTTGATTATGTTCCAGTTTTATTTATTTCAGCCCTTAAAGGGTATAACTTACAGAAGATCTGGAAATATATAAAAGAAATTCAGGAAAGCTTAAATTACAGAATTCCCACAGGTGTTTTAAACAGGACCTTTAGGGAGTTTATAAAAAATTATCCCCAAAGGGATAGAAAATTTTATTTCATAACTCAGGCAGAAGTAAATCCTCCCACTTTTGTGCTTGTGGGAAACAAATTGGATAAGCCAAAGGAAAGTTTTTTGAGATTTTTACAAACAAAGATAAGAGATATTTACCCATTCAAAGGTGTGCCCATCAGGATATTATTAAAAAAGAGGTAATTTATATGAATATTGCTTTAGCGCAGATAAATTTGACCGTAGGTGATTTTGAGAAAAATGCTTTAAAGATACTGAACTTTTCCTGGGATGCTTTCAGAAAAGGTGCAGACCTGATTGTTTTTCCAGAACTTTCCCTTTGTGGATATCCTCCTGAGGATTTGCTACTTAAAAAGGCATTTATTCAAGAGGAGATGGAAACTTTAAAAAAAATGATAAAGGGTTTGCCTGATTTTATTGTAATACTGGGCCTTGCCTATCCAGAAAAAAATTTTTTATACAACTCTGCAGGGGTTATTTTTAAAAGGGAACTGGTTGCTCTATACCATAAGATAAACCTTCCCAATTACGGAGTTTTTGATGAAAAAAGATACTTTGAACCAGGAAAAGAAGCAATGGTTTTGCAGGTAAATGAATCCACTTTTGGAATTGAAATATGTGAGGACATCTGGATTGAAAATTCTGTCTCAGAAGCTCAGAGCTTTTCGGGGGATGCAGAGATAATTTTAAATTTATCTGCTTCTCCTTACCATATGGGTAAGGGAAATATAAGACAGGAGATTTTGAAGAATGTAGCAAAAAAAACAAAATCTCAGATATTTTATTGTAATCTGGTGGGAGGGCAGGATGAACTGGTTTTTGATGGGGAATCTATGGTTATAGATGAAGAAGGAAACTTAATTGCCA
>JBBFMJ010000394.1:0-1550 GCA_037478515.1 Thermoanaerobaculia bacterium | reverse complement strand
GAAAAACCAGAATCCTTTGTTTTCAGGTCAAATTTACTGAAAACAATTTATTTTAAAGGTTGCTATTCTGGAATGGAAAGGGAGGAGGCAAAAGAGTTGTTTGCCTTTGGAAAGAAAGTCGGGGAAGAAGGGAAGGAAATTTTCAAGAAAATTACAAAACTGGAAAAACTGGATAATCCAGAAGAGATTGCTCAAAAGGGAAAGGAGATAAAAGGAGTTGCAGAGTTTTTCTTCTGGGATAGTGCCTGCTGGGGACAGTGGGCACTTTTATATGGAAAACTTAAAGCAGCAAAGGAAGGGGCTGCAAAAAAGATTTTGATTTCAGCAGAGGTGGCAAGGATTTTGAATGAAAAGATGGAAGATGGGGGTCCCCATAGAGTTCTGGGACGCCTCCACCACCAAACCCCAAAAATACCCCTTATAACTGGATGGGTCTCAAAGGAAAAAGCCCTTTATCATTTAAAAAAGGCAATGGAGTTTGGTCCAGAGGAAATTATGAATTACTGGTTTTTGGGGGAACTTTATATGGATCTGGGACAGAAAGATAAGGCAAGGGAAATCTTTGAGAAGGGCTTAAAATTACCAATAAGGGAAAACAAAGAACCAGCAGATAGGGAAAATTTAAAGAAAATTGAAGAAAATTTAAAAAATTTAAAGTGAAAATATTTTTTAAAAATATTATAGTTTTGCTTTTGTTTTCTATTTTTCTTTTTTCTGAGGAAAATATGAACCTTAAAGAAATTTTTTCACAGCATTATCTTGGGCTGGCTTCAATGTCTGAAGAAATGGTTTCTTATAAATTTATTTTTTTAATTAAAAATTTGAAGGATAGGATATTTTGTGATTCCCTTGGGGAAGGTGATGTAAAAAATTTAATTTTAAGGTCTGAACTTTCAAAGAGTAAATATTTTTATTTAAAGGAAAAACTGGTAAGAAAAATGGATAAAAGAGGGGAAGAATATAAATATGGTATTGGGCTTGGTGATGAAATTATCACCATACCTTCAAACTAAGTTCCTGAAAAGAATCTGGAAAAGGTTTTTATAGTAAAAAAGCAGTTATTTTTAAATTGTGAAGGTGAAAAGTTGGATAAATTTTAACTTTCTAAAAAAAATTGCACAGAATTTGACTTTGAATATTATATTTTTACAGAAAAAGAAGATATAGGCAAAGATTTTTGTTTTAAACTCTTTTCTTTTTATGATGAGGACGGTAGGGGTTCTGCTTATTTTCCCAGAAGAAAGGTTAAATTTTTTTCAGTTTTAGTAAATTCTAATTAAAAAGTCCTAAAAGCGCAGAGCCCGTAAGCATCAGGAAACTGCCAATTACTTTTTCCAAGACCTTTTTTTCTTTAAAAAATATCTTTCCTGAAAGGACAGAAAAAAGTATGGAAGTCCTTTTTATGGCAATTACATAGACCACGGGTGCCAGGGAATAGGCAGTAAACTGGATTACACTTAAAAGAAAGGAAAAAAAACCCAGAGGTGTTAAAAAAAACGCTTCCTTTATGGAAAAAAATTCCTTTTTGAAAATAGAAAAAATGATAAATC
>JBBFMJ010000393.1:0-1570 GCA_037478515.1 Thermoanaerobaculia bacterium | reverse complement strand
GCAAGGGAAATTCAAGACTGGGTTAAAGAAAAGATGGAAAATGTGGTAAAATTAAAGGTCCCATTGGTTGCCAATGTGGCAGTTTCAAAAAACTGGTACGGAGCCAAATGAAGAAGGTTTTATTTTTTTTAATATTTCCCTTTATTTTATTTTCTCAGGAAGACCCTTTTGGTCCTGGAGATGAGGCATATTCTCAGGGAAAATTCAGAGACGCTTTAAAGTTTTATGAAAATATTGCTATAACTAACCAGAACCCCTCCATACAGGCAGACGCCTTTATAAGATGTGCCCTGGTACATTTTATGCTTGGGGAAAAACAGGAAACCGTTTTCTCCATAGAAAAAGCCCTTAATTTAAACCCTAATTTTACACCAGACCCCACTATTTACAATAAAGAATTTATAAAATTATTTGAAATTGCTTCCCTAAGAAAACAACTATCAAAGATGGAACCAGCAGAAGACCCCCTATCCATAAGCCCTGTCCCTCTTCCAAATCTAACCGTTCCTGAAAAGGACTATACCATACCACTGCCAGAGATTGAAATAATGCAAATAAAGGATGAGACACCCTTTTATAAACCTCTGGATAGTCCTCCAAAAATATCAAAAGAAGACCTGCCTTCCTCCCTTCAAATTGAAGGGGAAGTGACCCTTTCAGTTTTAATAGACCCTACAGGGAAACCAAAGAAAGCAAAAGTTTATCAAAGTGATTTACCACAGTTTTCACATCAGATATTAAAGGACTTTGCTGTATGGTCCTTCACCCCTCCAAAAAAGAGCGGGCAGGTGGTAAACACCTGGGCTTCTTTGAATTTAAGGTTCAAATCAAAGTATAAATGGGATATTATAACTATGTCTTTCCTTCCTGTGGAAAAAGGGGAAAAAACACCAGAATTTATAAGATATGGATTTATTAAAGAAGAAGTCCCGGAAGAATTGATTGACAAAAAATTTCCCGATGCCTATAACATAAAAGAAATTGACGACCTCCCTTCCCTTAAAAAATGGGATTTTAACTTTCAGGACTATGAAGGGAAAGAAACCATTAAAGGGATATTATGGGTCTCAAAGGAAGGGAAGGTATTGGGATTTCAGGCAACCCAGATCCAGACACCTGCTTTGATACCTTTTCTTGAAAATGCCTTCAGGACAGGGCTCTTTTTCACCCCTCCCACCTATCAGGGAAAACCCACAGATTGCTTCCTTAAATTAGAGATAAATGCCAGCTATACCCTTACAGAGCCAAAACTCCTCTTTTCAAAAAACATAAAAGTAAACCTATTTGATCAGTGATAAAAAATTATCAATTTAATTTAAATAATGGCTTAAAAGTCCACTACCTTTTCAATCCAAAAAGTTTAATTTCTTTTGTGCAGGTCTGGTATAATTTCGGCTCCTGTCAGGAAAAAAAGGAAAAAAATGGAATAACCCATTTGATGGAACACCTTTATTTCAAAGGAACAAGAGAAATACAAGGAGAAGAATTTTCCAGAATAATACAAAGGGAAGGTGGCATCTGCAATGGTTTTACCTCAGAAGACAAAGTTTGTTTTTATGAAACCATTCCC
>JBBFMJ010000392.1:0-1584 GCA_037478515.1 Thermoanaerobaculia bacterium | reverse complement strand
TTTTTTTTCTCTCTTCTTTTTTAACTTTTTTAATGATTTTTCCTTCAATTTTTCTTTATAAAGAACCAAAAAAGGAAATAAAGCAAAAGCCCTTATCTATGGTTTTAAAGGAAATATTTCTTGTCTTAAAGGACTTTAAATTTGTAGGTCTAATATTTATTTATTCTGTTGGTTTCTGGGTCTTGTATTTTCAAATGTATGATTCTGTCCTATGGTATTTTAAGGATTATATAAATATGGAGCCAGTCAATAAATTCATAAATAAAATTATAAATATAAATTTTCAATTCAATGAAGCCCATATAACAGTACTCAATGCCTTTACAATAATACTCCTTCAAATCTTTGTCTCAAAAATTACCAGCAGATTCAAAGCCCTTCCAACAATGGCAGCAGGAATATTTATTGCAATTTTTGGTATGTTTCTTTTTGGATTTTTCCATTCTCCCTATACCTTTATTTTAGGAATTTTTATATTTTCCATTGGAGAAATGGTTGCCCACCCAAAATTTATATCTTATATTTCAATTATTTCCCCCGAAGACAAGAAAGCCCTTTATATGGGATATTTATTTTTATATGGTGTAATTGGTTCTTCTATTGGAGGGATTCTGGCTGGTTTTTCATACCATTTTTTTGTGGAAAAGCTGAATTCTCCAAGGGCACTATGGCTTTTCTTTTGCTCCATTGGTTTTGTTTCCATAATTGGACTTTTAATTTTCAATAAGTTAATTTTAAAGAAAAAATAATGCTTTCTTTCCTTCTGATGATCCTTACAACTTTTTTATTTTCTTCAATGGCTGCTTTAATAAAAGGACTTGAAGGGGAAATTCCACCCACAGAAATTGTTTTTTTAAGGTCAATTTTTAGTTTGCCTTTGCTTTATATTTTAAATAAATATTTTAATCAGCCCCTTTTTTCAAAGGATAGGTTTAACATAATGGTAAGGTCTTTATCTGGTTTTATTGCAATGATTTTTTATTTTAAAGCACTCCATTTAATCCCCCTTGCCCTTGCTTCATTTTTGTATAATACTCAACCAATCTTTGTTGCCCTATTTTCACCATTTTTTTTGGGTGAAAAAATTAAAAAAAGCACAATAATTTCAATTTTTCTTGGAATTTCAGGGATTTTTTTAATTTTAAAACCAGGTTTTGAGTTCAACATTGCTTCAATTTATATGCTAATTTCTGCCTCCACTGCTGCAATTGCCCACATTTTTATAAGAAAGACAGGGATGGAGGAAAATCCTTTAACAGTGGTCTTTGATTTTACATTAATTCTGGCAATTTTTTCTGGGTTATTGACAATTCCTTTTTTTGTACTCCCTTCAAAAGAAAACATAATTCCTTTAATTTTAATAAGCTTACTGGCAGCACTGGGACAGATAACAATGACCATTGCCTATACATTGGAAGAGGCACAGAGGATTGCCCCAATTGGTTATTTTGGTGTGCTTTTTGCAACCCTTTATGGCTATCTTTTCTGGAAAGAGATTCCGGATCCGCTGAGTTTCCTTGGGGGAGTTCTTATTATTTCAGGTGGATTGTTCTTATTCTGGAAAAGGTTTTGGAGATTTTTAAT
>JBBFMJ010000391.1:0-1586 GCA_037478515.1 Thermoanaerobaculia bacterium | reverse complement strand
TGTTGTAAAATTTCCCTTTGTTTTTCCATAAGGTTTTTTTTCTCTTCTTCCCTGGAATTTTTCATTTGAAGGTTTATCTGTTTTAAACTTTTCTTTAAATATCTTTCCTGAAGTATCTTCCATATTATCTCTAAATCTGCTTCTTTTTCAGGGATAAGTAGAATTTCCGTTATCAATTCCTCTTCCTCTTTAAACTCATCAATTATAATGTGTGACAAATTTTCCTCTTTGACAACTTTTTTTTCAATTATCCATTCTGCCAGGTCCCTTAAATTCTGGTTTTGAAAGAGGTCTGGATGGAAGCGACCTTCAAATTTTTCCCTGATTTCTCTATTTTTTATATAATGGGAAAGGAAAAGTTTTTCTGCATCCCAGATGGGTTTCTCCTCCTTGGTTTTTTCAATATTTATAGAAGAAACCATCTTGGAAAGGGTTTTATAGGGGATATTTACCCTTTCTGACAGGTCTGTTATGTAGGAAACTTTGAGGACTGGATCCTTTATTAAATTTAAATATTCCATAATTTTCTTTACTTTTTCACTTCTATCTGCTATGGAAAACCTGAAAGGTGGGGCAAAAAATTCCCTTTTATAAACAAATTCATAAAAATTAACCCTTTCAGAGAGTTTTTTTTCAAATTGCTCTTTTCCCCTTTTTAAAATAAAGGAATCTGGGTCCTCCCCTTCTTCTAAAAAAACCAGTTCCACCTTGAAGTTATAAGGCAAAAGATTTTTAATAGCAGAAAGGGCTGCAGATTGACCTGCAGAATCGCTGTCAAAAAGTAAAATAAGGTTATTTGTCAGTTTTTTTAAAACCATCCCGTGCTCTGGGGAAAGGGCTGTTCCCATAGTGGCAATGGCTGTTTTAAAACCTGCCTGCCATAGCCTTAGGCAATCAAAGTAACCTTCCACAATTATATAATATTCAAATTTTGGGTAATCCTTTCTTGCCCTGTGAAGGCCAAAAAGGACCCTTGATTTTTTGAAACTCAAGGTTTCCTGGGTGTTTATATACTTGGGAAGGTCCTTTGTGAGAATTCTGCCAGCAAATCCAATTAGTTTATTGCTTAAAGAATGAATTGGAAATATCAAACGATTTCTAAACCTTTCATAATAACCCCTTTCTCCCTTTGCATAGACCCCTGCATTAAAGAGTTCCTCATCGCTGTATTTTCCTTTAATTTTTTCTTTTAAATAACCATAAGGTTCAGGGGCATATCCAAGCTCCCATTCCTCTGCTTCTTCCAGGGAAAAACCCCTGTTTAAAAGGTATTTTTTCCCTTCAGAGTTTTCTTCAAAAAGGGCTTTTTTATATATTTCCAAGACATTTTTTAGGATTTCTTCTATATCATATTTTCCAAATTCTTTTGTCTTTTTTTCAAATTTTGGCAGGGGAATACCATATTTTTTTGCCAGCATTTCAAGGGTTTCTCTGAAGGAATAGTTTTCCATAAGGGAATAAAATTTAAATATATCTCCCCCCCTTCCACACCCAAAACAGTGAAAAAGCCCGAGTTTTTCATCAATGGTAAAGGAAGGGGTCTTTTCTTTATGTCCTGGAAGGGGGCAGAGGGCAACAAATCTGGA
>JBBFMJ010000390.1:0-1591 GCA_037478515.1 Thermoanaerobaculia bacterium | reverse complement strand
AAAAACCAACAGGATCCTTCAGGAAGCAAAAAAAAGGGAAGAAGAATTGGCAAGAACAGATCCTTTAACCTCTCTTTTCAATAGAAGATATGCCTATGAGAAACTGAAGGAGGAAATATTGAGATATGAAAGGACAGGAGTTCCTTTTTCCATTGTCCTTTTAGATATAGATCAATTCAAAAAAATAAATGATACCTTTGGTCACGAATGCGGGGATTTGATTTTAAAAGTTGTTGCCGATACCTTAAAAAATGTAAAAAGAGCAGTGGATACTGCTATAAGGTGGGGTGGAGAAGAGTTTATGCTTATACTTCCCGAAACAGAGCTAATGGGTGCTTTGAAGTTTGCTGAAAGGTTAAAGGATACTATTTCCGAAGCTGAGATAGATTATAAGGGGAATATTATAAAAATAACAGCCACCTTTGGGGTGGCAGAATATAGCGGAAATATAGAAGATTGCCTAAAAAAAGCAGATGATGCCCTTTATGAGGGTAAAAAATTGGGACGAAACAGGGTTCAAAGTGGAGGAAAATAGAATTTATTTCCTTTCTATTATTAACAATATTCCAAAAAATATTACCAAAATGCTCCCAAGCCAGACCAGATTTATAAAGGGTATTTCCATAACTGATAAAATTATATAAGCACCTTTATTTGGATTATTTACCTTAAGAAAAACCATCCCTGTAGTGGCATCAATTCTTTCCACCATTATTTTTATATTTTCATCCAGTTTCTCTTCCCTTTGTTCCTTTCCAAGGATAAACTTTGGATAGATTTCCCTTTTTACCCCATCCTTTTCTACCTCAAAAACCGAAATAACCTGAAAGGAACCTCCTTCCTGATGCATACTCCCTACCTGAAAACCTTTGAAAAGAAGATTATAACCCTCCAGAATCCTGGATTCGCCTTTTTTAAACGAAATACTTTCACTTTTTTCAGGGTTAAATTGCTCTATGGATAAATATAGATCTTTGAAAATATATTTTTTTATATCTGGATTTGAGACGATTTGTTCTGTCTTTTCATTAAACCATAACTTTGGCTTTGCTATAAAGGAATTATTTTTTTTCTTTATTTCAATTTCCCCATAACTTTTACCCTTTTCAGGAAAAACAAAATCTTTAAAGCTAAATTCCAGTTTTTTGTATTTTTGAAATTCACCCTTTGTAAGTTTCAATTTATTATGCTCATCATAACCAGTGGAAAGGAGAGAACCAAGTATGAAAATAGCCATACCAGAGTGAAGAAAGAAGGTTTCTTTAAATCTGTACTGATAAAATTGTAAAATTAGGGAAAAAATTGAAAGAAAAATTATAGTAAGATGGAGAGGATTTTTTATTCCCAGAAGAAAGGAAATTCCTAAAAAGATGAGGGATATAATTAGAGAAATTACGAATATATTTTTCTTAAAATTTTTAACCAGAGGATAAATTCCAAGGAAAATTAATAGTAGAATTGCTATGGGTATATGGGTATTTATATAAAAATTATTTGAAACTTTAGAAGGTTGGCCGAAGGCTTTAGTTATAATAGGGGAAGAAGTGCCCAGAGTTACAAAGAAGGCAGAAAAAAGGAAAATTAGTATTCC
>JBBFMJ010000389.1:0-1604 GCA_037478515.1 Thermoanaerobaculia bacterium | reverse complement strand
CATCTGTTCTGGACCAAAGCCATCCCCAATAAAAATAATTATATTTTTCTGGAGAAAAAATAGGGAAAAGATTAAAAAAAAGAGCATAAAAAAAGTGCCCCCGGCCGGATTCGAACCAGCGACCAACTGATTATGAGTCAGCTGCTCTGCCAGCTGAGCTACAGGGGCACAAATAAATTATATCATATTTTTGCAATCCAGAAATCCTTTATGGGTTTTCTTCCATAAATTTTTCCCAAAACCCATTCTTCTTTCTTTATAAAATTAAAACCTGCTTCTTTTAAATAATTTTTTATTTCCTTTTGAGACCAGTATCTTTCATAAATTTCTTCCCTTATATTTATTCCCATCCATTTTCCTGAAATTTCTGCCTTGGAAATCATTAAATCCTTAAAATACTGTGTATGAATTTGAATAAAACCACCAGTGCTTTCATATATAAAGGGTTCAGGGCTTCCCATAATTTTCTTGAAGGCATTTAAATTGTTTGTGTCAAATAAAAAAAATCCCTCTTTTTTAAGTAATCTTTTAACTTCAAAGAAGGTTTCCTTTAACTGCTGGCTGTTTAAAAGGTGGTTTAAGGTATCATAAAAAGAGACAATTAAAGAAAATTTTCCTTTAACAGGAATTGGGGGAAATTTAAAACATATTCCATTAAAATTTTTTATTTTTTTTCCTTCATAAAGCATTGTAAAGGCCTGGTCTATTCCAAAAATTTTAATATTCTTCCCATAGAAATTTTTTAAAAATAGTCCAGTTCCACAACCCAGATCCAGTATTTCTTCAATATTTTTGATATGATATTTTTTTTGAACTTCCTTAAATTTTTTCTCAAGAAAATCAAAGAACCTGCCTCCCAGCACTTCATCATAGCATAGGGAAAAATTTAAATACCCTTCCATTTTCCAATTATAGTAACAGGTCCATCATTTATGAGATAAATTTCCATCTTTGCACCAAAGACACCCTTTTCTACTTTAATTTTAGATTCTTTTAATTTCTCATAAAATTTTTCAAAATAGATAACTGACTTTTCAGGTTCTAAAGCATTGTCAAATGAAGGCCTTCTTCCCCTTTTTATATCTGCTGCCAGAGTAAATTGTGAAACCAGCAAAATTTCACCTTTAATTTCTAAAATAGATTTATTTAATTTCCCTTCACTGTCGTCAAAAATTCTTAAGTTTAAAATTTTTTCAATTGCCTTATCAAAGACCTCTTCCCTGTCACCTTTTTCAAAGCCAATAAAAATCAGCATTCCATAAGATACGGAAGAAATTTCTTTTCCCTCAATTTTAACCGATGCTTCTTTTACTCTTTGAATAAGACAAATCATTTTAGCCCCTAAAAAGATTTTTTATAATCTGGCTTCCTTTTATTTTAAAAAGGGAAGCCAAAAGGAAATATATTAAAATTGTAAAAAATATTATCAGAAGAAGTTTAATCCCCAATATATGAAAACTCTGGTTTAAATTATCGAAGAGGTAAATTGAAGAAAAATATAAAAGGATAAAAAATGGAATGTTAAATACAAACATTTTCAGGGTATCTTTAAAGAATTCTATGATTTCAAATTCTGGGACCCTTTTTTTTGAAAAAATTAAGAG
>JBBFMJ010000388.1:0-1623 GCA_037478515.1 Thermoanaerobaculia bacterium | reverse complement strand
AGCCAATTACACTTTTTAAATTTGTTTATAAGATAAACTTTTATTATAAATTTTTGTTGAAAATATAAACAGCAATGATAAAATAAATAGGATGAAAGATTATGTTTATGTCAAGATTCAAGACCTGACCCCATTGGTTTTATGATTTCTTTAATAGTTCCTTTTTTTAATGAAGAAGAAAGTGTCTCTTTTGTTTTAAAAGAAGCAGAAGAGGTCTTAAGAAATTTAGGAGAAGAGTTTGAAATAATAGCCATAGATGATGGTTCAAAAGATAAAACCCTTGAAAATTTATTAAATTTAAAGAAAGAAATTAAAAACTTAAGGGTATTGAAGGCAAAGGAAAATGGAGGCCAGTCCTCTGCTGTATGGGCTGGAATTATCAATTCAAAGGGAAACATTTTAATTACTATGGATGGAGATGGGCAAAATGTGCCTCAAGATATCCCAAATATGCTTAAAGAACTTCAAAATTTTGATATGGTCGTTGGTGTGAGGCAAAAAAGGAAGGATAATTTATGGAAAAAAATCTCATCCAGAGTAGCAAATTCTTTTAGAAAAATTGTTTTAGGTGATTCCTTTAAAGATATCGGCTGTGGTTTGAGGGTTTTCAAAAAGGAAATTACAAATTTTATTCCACCTTTTAAGACAATTCATAGGTTTCTTCCAATTTTAGTATTATGGCAGGGTTATAAGGTTAAAGAAATTGAAATAAAGCACAGGGAAAGGTACAAAGGAAAGTCAAAATATGGAACCTGGGGTAGATTGAAAGCAGGGCTATATGATTTAATCGGGATGCTCTGGCTTAAAAAAAGGATAATTAAATACTGTGTGGAGGAGATAAATGATAAATAAGATATGGCTTTTTGTGGGTTTTCTGGGGCAATTTATGTTTTTTATGAGATTTTTAATCCAGTGGATTGTCTCAGAAAAGAAAAAAGAAAGTGTGGTTCCTGTTTCTTTTTGGTATTTTTCTCTCATAGGGGGACTAATTTTGCTTTCGTATGCAATTTATAGAAAAGACCCTGTATTTATATTGGGGCAGGCCTGCGGCTCCTTAATTTATTTGAGAAATTTAATGCTTATTTATAAAAAATCATAAGAATTTCTAAATATTTAAAGCCCAGTAGTTTTAAAAATATTTTTAAATAGTATAATAGAAAAATGGAAAATGATTTAGTTGAACTAATCTTTAAAGGATATCAAAAGGGTGGTGAATTAAGTTATGAGTTAATTAATAAATTGTATAATTTCTCTAAAAAAAATAGAAAAAAATTATCACAAAGGGAAAAGGATGATCTTGGGGAAAAACTTTTAGAATCCTGCAAGTCAAAAAATATTAAATGCTCTATTGAAGCTATTTTGCAGGGTGCCAGTGTTAATTTTAAGGATATTGAGGGGAATACTCCCCTTTTAGAGGCAGTTAGAAATGATGATATATTTTTTTTAAAAATTCTTCTGCATTTAAAAGCAGAGCCGGATGTTTTAAATGATTTAAAGGAATCCCCAATTATTTTAGCAGTTGAAAAAGGAAATAAGGAAATTTTAAAAACTCTTATAGATAATGCTTGCGATTTAAATTTAAAGAATTCCAGGGGAAAAACACCGTTGATTCTGGCTATAGAA
>JBBFMJ010000387.1:0-1646 GCA_037478515.1 Thermoanaerobaculia bacterium | reverse complement strand
AGGCATATTATAATATAGGAAACTGTTATTTTCAGAAGGAAGATTTTTTAAATGCCATTGAATTTTATAAAAAAGCTCTTGATTTAGATCCAAATGATGAAGATGCAAAGATAAATCTGGAACTTGCAAGGAAAAAATTAAAGGATCAGGCAAAAAAACAGCAGCAACAGCAACAGCAGCAAAACCAAATGCAACAGAAAGAAGAAAAAAAGGAAAACCCAGAAGAAAAGAAAAAAGAAGAGCAAAAGAAGGATGAGGCAGAAAAGATTATGAAAGCAATTGAAGACAAGGAAAAAGATTTAAAGGAAAAACAAAAGAGGAAGGTTCAGGGTAAGCCTTCGGGAGGGATAGATTGGTAAAAAGATTATTTTTAATTTTAATTTTTATAAATCAAATTTGCTTTGCCGATGTTAAAATAAATGCCTTTTTTTCTTCAGAAAAAGCAGGGACTGAAGATGTTTTAGATTTTATAATAAAAATAGAAGGGGAGGGTGAGGTATCAGAAACCCCTTATCTTTCTTCCAGCCAAGATTTCCAGGTGCTCTCTGGACCTTCCATTTCCACCAGTGTCCAAATTGTAAATTTTAATATGAAAAAATCAGTGGAATACAGGTGGAAGGTAAATCCAAAAAGAGAAGGACTTCTGATTATGCCTTCTCTGGAAATTAAAATTGGGAGAAATGTTTATAAAACCAATGAGGCAAAGCTCCAGGTGGAAAAGGGGAGTTTGCTGCAAAATCAAAGAAGACAGATACCTTCCATATTTGATGATTTTTTTGAAGAACCCAGAAGGGTTCCCCAGAGGGAGGCAGAAATAAGAGTTCAGGCAGTTCCAAATAAGACAGAGTGTTTTGTGGGAGAGCCAGTGGTAATTACCTACAATCTTCTGACTCAAACTTCCATACAGAACATTTCCCTTACTGAGCCACCTGTTTACGATGGATTCTGGGTGGAAAATATAGAAATTCCTGAAAGACCTGAAGCAAAAATAGTTGAAATAGATGGGAAACAATTTTATTCCTATACCATAAAGAAAGATTTGCTATTTCCCAATTCCGAAGGGATAAAAAGAATAAAGGAGGTCTCTTTTCAAATTCAAGGTATCACCAGCAGGGATTTTTTTGGGTTTCCGCAGATTGAAAATGTTTTAAGAAAAACAAATCCTATTACTATAAATGTAAAACCTCTGCCAGAGGCAAAGATAGGGAATTTTCAGGGTGCTGTGGGAAAATTTGAAATTTCATCCAAGGTTGATAAACTGGAGGTGGTGGAAGGGGAAGCCTTTACTTTGACTTTAAAGATTTCAGGGAAAGGGAATTTTAAAAATATAAAGGACTTTGAATTAAAAGATATTCCCTTATGTAAAATATATCCCCCAAAAATTGAAGAAAAAATAAAAGCCACTTCAGAAGGTTATGAGGGTTATAAAATTTGGGAATGGGTTATTGTTCCTGAAGAAAAACAGTCCCTTAAAATTCCAGAGTTTCTGTTTACCTATTTTGACCCTTATAAAGAATCTTTCAATGAAATAAAGACCCAGAGTTTGAATATTTTTATAAAAAAAGGAAAAGAAAAAAAGGAAGAAAAAGTATTTATGGCAGAAGGCAGAGAGATAAAGGAAATTGCAAAGGATATTGGTTATATAG
>JBBFMJ010000386.1:0-1660 GCA_037478515.1 Thermoanaerobaculia bacterium | reverse complement strand
ACCACTGAATCCCACTTCTTTTCCCATTTGCTTAAAGGTAACAGTCATAAAAATTTTTGTATTTTTAAAATCCACTATTTCCCCGCTGGAATCTTCCAGATAGCCCTTTTCCAGAAGCTTGCTTATGAGGAGCAAAATTTCTCTGTTGGCTTTATCTATATTTTCAAAAAGAATAAAGGAAAAGGGATACCTTTTTACAAATTCTGTCAGATTCCCCCCTTCTTCATATCCCACATAGCCAGGGGGAGAGCCAATGATTTTAGAAATCCAGTGTTTTTCAGTATATTCAGACATCTCTATTTTGTAAAAAAATTTAGAGTTCGGGAGCATTTCCTTGGCAAGAATAGAAATCAGGGTGGTTTTTCCTGTCCCTGGAGGACCTGCTAAAAGGAGTGCAGGATAGGGTCTTTCCTTGTCTTCCCTTGAATCAAAGGCACCCTTTAAAATCTTTAAAAACTTCTGTACTGCTTCATTTTGATAGAATATCTGCCTTTTTATAGATTCTTTTAGCTTTTTGGAGAAATCTTCTCCTTTGGAGAAAAAGAAAGTATAGGGTATATCACTGATATCAGAAATCACTTCTTCCACATCTTTTACGGATATAAATTTTAAAGTGTTTGTGTTTTTTTCCTTTATAATTTTCAGGGCTTCTCTTATCTCTGCCTCTTCCTTTTTCAGGTTAAAAGCCCCTTCAAAGTCCTTTTTTTCAATCATTTTTTTCACTTTTTCAGAGATTTCATTCAATTCTTCATATAGGATGGATTCAGATAAAGAAGGCATCTGGCTTTTATTTTTTACCTTTGAGGCAACTTCATCCATAATATCAATTGCCTTATCTGGAAAAACCCTGCCTGGCAGGTATTTATTGGAATAAGTAACAATTGCCTTAAGGGTTTCCTCTGGAAAGAATACATTGTGGAATTTTTCAATTTTATCCTTAATCTCTTTTAAAATATTTAAGGTTTCCTCTTCCGTGGGGGGATAGACCATAATTTTTTGAAACCTTCTCATCAATGCCTTATCCTTTTCAAAGTATTTCTTAAAATCCTTTAAAGTAGTGGCACCAATACACCTTATCTGTCCTCTTGAAAGGGGGGGTTTTAAGAGATTTGCTGCATCCAGAGAACCTTCAGAAGAACCAGCTCCAATGAGGGTGTGTATTTCATCAATAAAAAGAATTACATTATCAAATTCAGTGGCTTCTTTGATTATTCCTTTCAATCTTTCTTCAAATTGACCCCTGTATTTTGTGCCTGAAATAATCTGACCCAGATCCAGGGAATAGATCTGCATATTTTTTAAATAGGGAGGCACCTGCCCCTTTACTATTTTCATACTTAAAGCTTCCACAAGGGCAGTTTTTCCTACGCCTGCTTCGCCAATGAGAAGGGCATTGTTTTTTATAAACCTTCCAAGGATATTTATTAATCTTTGCAGTTCCTTTTCCCTTCCCACAATGGGAAAACATTTTTCACTCATAACCCATTTATTCAGGTTAAGTCCATAGGTCTCAAGCAAAACAGGTTTTGAAGGGGCTTCTTTCACCATTTCTCTATTCTGGATTAACCTTCTGATTTTAAAGGTGGAAATGCCTGAATATTTTAAAATATTGGAGGCCGGGGAACTTATTTTAAGAATAGCCAGTAGGAGATGCTCCAGC
>JBBFMJ010000385.1:0-1667 GCA_037478515.1 Thermoanaerobaculia bacterium | reverse complement strand
ACAAAACTTTATAAATCGCATTATCTAAATAATCAGTTATTGGGTGGATATTCATATTTAAGGTTATTAGAGATACCAGATTATGATGGTATTCAAAATAAAAAGATGGAGGTTAAAAAATGAGATTCGCATTTTTCAAAAAATTTATCTTTTGGAACTGATTTTGGTCAAATAAATTTTCCTGAAAAAATATACTATGGACAGAAAATTAAAACAAATAAAGGAGCAGAATTTTTTATCCTGATGCCCTCCACGGCAGAACTTTCCTTAAAAGTTGAAAGAAAAACCACTATAATCTATCCAAAGGATGCTGGATGGCTTCTGCTCCATAGCAATATAAGGGAAGGTTCTGTGGTGGGAGAAGTGGGGAGTGGCTCTGGTGCTTTTACTTTTTTGCTTGCTTCCATTGTGGGGAAAAGTGGAAAAGTTTATTCCTTTGAAAGAAGAAAGGAACACCTGGAAAAGGCAAAGGAAAATGTGGAAAAACTGGGAAATTTTCCCCAAATTGAATGGATAGAAAAAGATCCAGCAAAGGAAGGTTTTGGGGTAGATAATTTGGAGACCCTATTTGTAGATGTTCCAGAACCATGGGAATTGGTCGAACCAGCAAAAGAAGCAATTTTCCCAGGTGGTATCTGGCTTTCTTTATCCCCAAATATAAACCAAGTGGAAAAGACAGTTTTTTCTTTGAAAGAAAATTCTTTTGTCTCAATTAAGACAGTGGAAATAATTGAGAGGGAAATCCTTATAAGGGAAAATATGTCAAGACCAAAGGAATTTGGAATTACACATACTGCATATCTTACTTCTGGGAGGTTTGTAGATGAGCAAGGTTGATGAACTTATAGAGCAACTCAAAAGCCCTTATGTTATGTACAGGACAAGGGCTGCAAAACTTTTAGGTGAAGAAAAAGACCCCAAGGCAATTCCCCATCTAATTGAAGCCCTTAAAGATGAAAACTACCTGGTAAGGGACAATTCTGCCTTTTCTCTGGGGCTTTTAAAGTCAAAGGAGGGGGTTGAAGAATTATGCAAACTTTTAAAAGACCCCCATCCCTGGGTTAGAAAAAGTGCAGCAAAAGCCCTGGGGCTTATAGGAGACCAAAGGGCAGTGAAATTTTTAATTGAAGCTTTAAAAGATGAAGAAAATATGGTTAGAAAATCAGCAGTAAGGTCTTTAGGGCAGATTAAAGATAAATCAGCCATTCCCTATATTGAAAAAATGTTGGAAGACCCCTCAATCCTTGTAAAGGATATGGCAAAACAAGCACTGGAAAAACTAAAAGAATAAAAATGGAAACCTTTTCTTCTTTTATGGAAAGGGTTTTATATGAAAAAAATAAGGGATATTATCAGAAAAAAGAGCATCCTGCTTCAAATATAGATTATATTACTGCTTCTTCCCATCCCCTTCTCTCAATGGCAATGGAAAACTTTATAAGAAAAAATTTTAAAGATATTGATATTGTTTTTTTAGATGTAGGGGCAGGAGATGGAAAATTTTTAATGAATTTAAAGGAAAAATTTAAGGGTGAAAAGATAAAATTTATAGCCATAGAAAAAATTAAAAGATTTGAAAATGGAGAGATCCTCTTTTATGATTCTCTGGAAAAAATAGGTAAAGTAAAGGGAGTAATCTTTTCCTTTGAACTCTTTGATTCCCTCCC
>JBBFMJ010000384.1:0-1679 GCA_037478515.1 Thermoanaerobaculia bacterium | reverse complement strand
ATGAAATTGACCCTCTCCTGGCAGTTTTAGGTGGGCTTGCAGGGGGAAGTGTATCCTTTATCTCTCATACAGCAAAAGCAGGGACCAGGGCATCAGTAAATATTGTTAGTCCTTTTGAAAATATTTCAAATATAACTATAAGTTTTATCGAGGATTTTTTTGTTGCCCTTATTTCTTTTATGGCGTTGAAACATCCTTATATAACTGCAAGCATCGCTTTAATAATCTTTATTCTTTTAATAGTTTTCATTCCTAAACTTTTAAGGTGGTTAAAATTTTTAATTTTATCCATTTTTATAAAGTTGGGTTTTGCAGAAAAGAAAACTGAATCAGATCTTTTACCTGGAAAGCACATTGCCCTCCTTATGCATAAAAATCCAATAATTTCAATAAAAGGCAAAGCTCAAGGGGTTCCAAAGACAGGAGGAAGGACTGGTTACCTTTCTCTTTATGAAGGTTTTATTTCCTTTTCATATTCAAAATTTTTTAAACTTTCAAATAAGGTCTGGAAAATTGATAAGAATTTAATCAATGGCATTTATTTAAGGAAAAAAAATTTTGTGGATTTGCTCGAAGTTCATTATAAAAATAAAAAAGGAAAAAATAAAATTTGTAGATTTTTGTTTTTCAAAAACAGGGAAAAACTTTTAGAAAAATTTTTAAGTTTTTTCAATTAAAAAACTCCGGCGGAGGGTTTCGAACCCCCAACCTCGTGGTTAACAGCCACTTGCTCTGCCGTTGAGCTACGCCGGATTTTCTTTAGAATATATCAGATTTTTAAAATCTTGTCAAATAATTGAAATAAATAAAAAGTTAAAAAATCCTTATCTAACCCAAATAAAGGTCCTTTCCCATCTTGTTTTTGTAAAAAAGTTTATAAAAACAGAGAGAAAGTCAACTGTTTTATCAACCATTGATTTATTTGGATCATATTTTGGTGCCTCATAAGACCAGTAAATTATCCAACCCCTCCCTGCAATGTAATCCCTTGGAACAGGTCCCCAGAAGCGGGAATCATTTGAATTGTCCCTGTTATCTCCAAGGCAGAAATAAGAATTTTCAGGGACCACAAACTCTGGGAAATTGTCCCTGTACCTTATAACTTCTGGAATAGATGGATCTGGTGGAATTATGTTTGTGTCTAAAAATTGAACATAGGGCTCATCAAGTTCTTCCCCGTTTATATAGACCTTTTTATTTATTATTTGAACCCTGTCTCCAGGAAGCCCGATTGCTCTTTTTACAAAGAAAAATTTTGGGTCCTTTGGGTACTTGAAGACCACCACATCTCCCCTTTTTATATCTTTAAAGGGAAATATTGCTTTGAAAATTTTATTCCCTGGTTCTCTGAAGGAAAATTTGTCCACAATTAGGTGGTCCCCCACGAGCAATGTCTTTACCATTGATTCAGTTGGAATTTTATAGGTCTGAAGGATAAAAATCTTCACAAAAGAAGCAAAAATAACAGCAACTGCAATTGCCTCATAATACTCCCTGAACTTATCTTTTTTCTCTTTTGGCTTTTTTTCTTTCTTTTTCATAAGGATATATGATAACATATTTTTCTATTTTTTGAAAATCAATGGGGTCAGGTCTTGAATCTTGACATTTTGGTTTAATTACAAACTATGTTTTAAGATTTTATTCTCTTTTTTAAATTATATAAATTGATTTTTTTG
>JBBFMJ010000383.1:0-1682 GCA_037478515.1 Thermoanaerobaculia bacterium | reverse complement strand
AAAGCAAAAGAAAGGTTGGAGTATGAACTGGAAATAATTGAAAAAATGGGCTTTATTGATTATTTTTTAATTGTATGGGACATAGTTGAAGAAGGGAAAAGAAAGGGATACCCTTCCCTGGGAAGGGGAAGTGCTGCCTCCTCTATTGTATGCTATCTCTTAGACATCACTCCCGTTGATCCAATAAAAGAAAATCTATACTTTGAAAGGTTTTTAAACCCTTTCAGAACAAGTCCACCAGACATTGACCTTGACTTTGGAACTTCAAAAAGGGATGAGATTTTGGATTATATCTATAAAACATATAAAAATGTTGGAATGATTTCAACACATATTTGCTATTCTTTAAGAGGAGCAATAAGGGATATTGGAAAAGCAAAGGGATTTTCAGAAGAAGAAATTACAAAAATTACAAAATTTCTACCACACTATGAAAATTTAAAGTTAGATGAACTTATAAAAAAATATCCAGAGTGCAAATTTTTGCCTTATAAAGACCCAAAATTTAAAGAAATCTATAATTTAGCTTTAAAATTTCTAAATTTCCCAAGGGGATGGGGTATACATTGTGGTGGAGTTGTGATTTCACCTTCACCTTTGACTGACTTTTTAGCCCTTACAAAGTCAGCAAATGGAAGGATAATTACACAGCCAGATATGTATGGAGTTGAGGATTTAGGACTTCTTAAAATGGATATCTTGGGAAACAGGTCCCTGGATGTGCTCCCTTCTGTTTTATCAAAAATTGAAGAGCCCCTGCCTGACCTTGAAGAAATCTTAAAAGACAATGGGACAAAGGAAATTTTAAAAAAAGGGGAGACCATTGGTTGTTTTTATATTGAATCCCCTGCAATGAGGTCTCTTTTACAAAAATTAAAGGTCGAGGATTTTCCTTCAATGGTAATTGCAACTTCAATTATAAGGCCAGGTGTTGCAGAATCGGGTATGATGCAGGCATATATAAGAAGGTATCAAGGAAAAGAGGAGCCCTTTTATCCAGTTGAAGAGATGGAAGAATTATTGAAAGAAACCTTAGGTGTTATGGTTTATCAGGAAGATGTAATTAAAGTGGCAAATAAGATTGGAGGGCTTACCCTCGCGGAAGCAGATGCCTTCAGAAAGGCAATGAGTGGAAAATCCAGGTCCAGAGAAGAGATGGAAAAAGCATTGAAATTATTTATTGAAAAAGCACTCCAGAGGGGTTATAAAAAAGAGGCAGTGGAAGAGATTTCAAAGCAAATTTTATCCTTTGCTGGCTATGCCTTTTGTAAAGCACACTCTGCTTCCTTTTCAACTTTATCTTTTAAAATGGCGTATCTTAAAAAACATTACCCTGAAATATTTTTATCCTCTGTTTTAAATTGTGGCGGTGGCTTTTATCCTCCAATTGTTTATATATTTGAGGCAAAAAGATTGGGAATAAATGTATTTCCACCTTTTATAAATGAAGCAGAAAGGGATTATAAGGCAGAGAAAGGAAAAATAATTGTGGGATTTAAGGCAGTTAAAAGTTTAAGTGAAAAAACAATTGAAAGAATTTTAAATGAAAGAAAGGCAAAAAATTTCAATTCACTTTTTGATTTTACTTCAAGGGTTTGCCCTGAAAGCCAGGAACTGGAAAACCTTATAAAAGCTGGCTGTTTTGATCCCCTTGGGTACAAAAGAAAAGAACTTTTTTATCT
>JBBFMJ010000382.1:0-1696 GCA_037478515.1 Thermoanaerobaculia bacterium | reverse complement strand
GTGGCGTATGGTATATCTCTTTTAAAACATTTGCATAAAGCATTGAATTTCCAAAGGAAATTAAGGCATTTAATGGATTTTTGGGAGGTCTGATGCTCCTTTCCCCAAACTCCCAGCCAGTAATCTCTTCAAATAAGGAATAATATATCCTCCTTGCCTTCGCTTCTTGAAGCATTATAGAATTTATGTCTTCTAAATCCAGGATGTCCCTTTCAATTATTTTTATCTTATTAAATTCCTCCCCATACCCCCTTTTTTCAAGAATTCTACACAAATTGTGCAGGGAACCATCCACAATTGCCTTTGCTATCTGGAGCCGTTTTTCTTTGTCTAAATAATATTCTGCCTGTTTTATGACCACCTTTCCAGAAATGGCTTCTTCCCGTGGATAAAAACTGCCTGTATAATAGCCATAATAATTAAAAAAATGGAGCACTATATTGTTCTGGGAAAGGAAATCAATGAGTTTTGTATTAAAGGTGTTTTCACCCATAAGAAATATCTGTTCTACCTCTTCAACGGGTATAAATTTTTTACCTTTTTCACTTTCCAGGAAAATTGTGTTTTCTTTTCTTTTAATTTCACCCGATGAAAATATATAAAATGTCTTACTCATATTCAAATAAAACAAAATTCATAATAGGCACATTTTTTGCAATAGGGTTTGTTAACTGGAGCAGGAGGTTCCACTCTATTGATGATTTCTTTTATTTCCGAAAAGGAACCTTCAATTTTTTTTATATCTTCCTTTTGTAGTTCCACCTCAAGCTTTTTCATAAGTTTTGGATACCTTATTATGCCCCTTTTACAATTTAAACCCATTTCCCTTAACCTGTAAATGTAAAACTTTACCTGCCAGATGTGTGCTTCTTCTAATTTTTTTGACTTTTTTACTTCATTTACAATTATTTCATCCCCTACCATTAAAAAATCAATTTTCACATCATCAAAGAGGAATTCTTTATATTTTTCCCTTTTAAAACTTTCCTCTGAAATTATTTTTCCAATTTCCACAAGGTCAAATGTCTTTTCCATCTCAATGTAGTTCGAAAAAAGCCACCTGGGTTCCAGTAAATTCTGAGCCAAATTCATATTCTTTTGCCATAACTTATTTTCTTACTCTTTTTAGATATTAGATAATACTTCCATAAGCTATTTTTGAAAACTGTTCTGTTATTATTTAATTCCAGCTTATGAATATCCATATTAAAATACTCCCTTTTTTTGTTTATTAATATCAGGACTCATTGCTTTCGTACAAAACTCCTAAATTATGATCATATTTGTAATCTACCAGAAAAATATTAGATAAAAAATCTTTAATTTCTTTATTTTCCACATAATCTCTCAATGTTGGCAAAGAAGATCTTTTTATTCTATAAACTGGCAGAGGAACCATAAAATCTTTAATTAACTCAGTTAAAAATATTTTATCTTTTTTGCCCTTGATTTTTATTTTTTCCAAGATAGCTCTAAAAGAAGCTTTGCTCAATCCAAATTCTTTTAAAATTCTTTCATTTTCTACCTCTCTTTCTAATAATTTTAAAGGAATTGAGTTTATTTGAGCTATTTCCCTAAATATTTCCTGTGCTTCCATCTTTTTATTAACTGAGTAGTATTTAATTGATTCCAAGGAATTTCTAAATTTTGCCCAATATCTTGTATCCTTTAAGTTTTCTTCAGCATAAAATTGACT
>JBBFMJ010000381.1:0-1711 GCA_037478515.1 Thermoanaerobaculia bacterium | reverse complement strand
AAATTCAGCACCATAGTTTAACCCTCCTCCATAACCCAAATTTCGATTTTCTGTCAGATATTTTACATTGCTATTTTTAAAAGCCTCCTCTTCTTTTGAGTTATCCACTACAATTATTTCGAAATCCTTAAAAACCTTTACCCTTTCTGCACTTTTTATTAAATTTAAGGCTTCTTCTTTGCTGTTATAATTTACTACAATTAAACTTACTTTCATATCTTTGGATAAAATAAGAAAAAGGGGTAATAAAAAAAGAAATGGGGGTTTTTCTTTAAAATTTTTAAATCTCCTCTGAATATTTTTAAAAAATTTTTAAGGTAAAAGTTAAATCCAAAATTTCTCAGGATTGTGTAATGTTTATTTCTGAATATATAAAATTCTCTTTTTTTACCTAAAATTTTAGAAGAAGAACTTTCCTTATGTGTGGCAAAAGCTTTTTCAACTACCTTTAATTTAAACCCACCTTTCATCAACCTCAAAGAATAATCTATATCTTCATAATAGGCAAAAAATTTTTCCTCCAGAAGCCCTGTTTTATTTATAGCATCCTTTGAAACCATAACTGCAGCAAAATTTAAAAGATTTCCTTCTTTAAAATAAGGCATTTCTATGGCTTCAAAATATTTGTTAAATTCCACAGAACCCACCTGAAAGGACGCATCTTCCCTTTTGATAAAGGAAGCACAGGCACCCAGAGAAGGGTCCTTTTCAAATTCTTTTAAAATTTCCTCAGCCCAGTTTTTTTCAAGGTATATATCATCATTTATAAAAGAAACATACTTTGACCTTGAATGCATTGCCCCGAGATTTATTGCCTTGGCATAGCCATAATTTTTTTTTAAATAAATGCTTCTTGCTCCAGCTAAATTTTTCAATTTTATTCCATTTTGAATTAAAATCAATTCAAAGGGTTTTATTTTCTGGTTTAAAATAGAAAAAATAGTTTCTTCCACCCTTCCAAGTCCACAGGTGGGTATAATATAGGTAATTTCCATCTAAATATGTTAACATAATGGGATGTTTTTGGCATTTTTTATTTTATATATTTTTCCAGCCCTTTTTGTTTTAAAAAATCCCTCAAGGAAAAATTTTTTATTCTACCTTTTAGGTATAAGCCCCTTAATTACTTCTCTTTTTTCTCTCATTCTTTTATATTTTAATATTTTTAATTTCTGGATTGTATTTTTCCTAAATCTTTTTCTTTTTTTTGCAGGGATTTTAAAATTAAAAAGGTTTAATTTTTCCTTAAAGTACATATATTTTCCTCTTTTTTTAGCACTTATTGTTTTTCCTTTGTTTTTAATTCAAGGGGAGCCCTTTGAAGGGGCATCAGATGCAGGGGTTTATACCTCTTCTGCTTTAAATATCCTTGAAAAGGGCAGGTACTGGCTTGAGGTTGAAGAACACCTACCAGAAGAACTTGAAAAAATTTCCATAAAAGAAACTGGTTATAGTTTTAACTGGAAAGAGGCCTTCCCTGGGATTATTTATATAAAAGAGAAGTTTATCCCTCAATTTTTTCCTCTGTATTCTATACATCTGGCAATTTTTTATAAAATTTTTGGGGTAAAGGGTTTGCTTTTTTGTAATTTCTGGTTTTATTTTTTATCCCTTATATTTTTTTATAGATTATTAAACTTATTTTTGCCCAGTTTTTATTCAAAACTTTCACTGATTTTATTTTCTTTCAATCCCGGGTTAATATATTTTA
>JBBFMJ010000380.1:0-1718 GCA_037478515.1 Thermoanaerobaculia bacterium | reverse complement strand
TGGTGGCAAAAATAATGGAAAAATTTTTAACTGCTTCCTTTAAATTTTCATAAATTTTAATCTTTACAAATTTTTCAGCATCCACGGACAGGGATTTTACCTCTTCTGATTTAAGGTCAACCCTTGGATCTACAATTAGAAGTTCCTCTATCCCAAAATTAGCCAGAAGGCGTATGGAAGCCCCTACATTTCCACCATATTTTGGGGAAACTAAAATTACGGAAATTTTATTTGCCATTAAAAAGCTTTTTTCCCTCTTCCTTTCCTAAAAGAAATGCCTTTTTATTTACATTTACCACCTTTTCCCCTTTCCTTTCAAAGAGTTTTTCAATGAAAAAAAGAAGGGTCTCTTCCTTTAAGAATAAAAGATTTGAAGCCACTCCAACCATAACAATGTTGGCACTTCTGGGGCTTCCTGCCTCCTTAGCCAGCCCTTCTGCATCAATCAAGAAACCTTTTTTAAGTTCTTTATATGCCTTTTTTATCTTTTCTTCCTCTGGATAGTCAGGTATATTTTTAAAGGGGCTGGAATTTGAAATTACATAACCCTCTGGTGAAAGAAAGGGAAGATATCTTAAAGCTTCCAGGGGTTCAACGCTTAAAATAACGTCACATTCACCCTTTGGAATAAGGTCGCTATGAATTGGCTGGGAAGAAATCCTCAAATGGGATTCCACAGCCCCACCCCTCTGGCTCATACCATGGACTTCTGCCTGCTTGAAGTAAAAACCATCCTTTAAGGCAGTGGAACCCAAAACATAAGCAATTGTAAGTATCCCTTGACCCCCTACTCCTGATAGAATAATGTCCTTTTTCATCTCCCCTCCTTTTTTATTTTTAAACATTTTACCATTAAAAATAATTTTCTCAAAGTAGAATCTACATAGTTTTACAGGTAAATTTAAAACAAGCGGAAAAATCAGTCGTCTTTTGAACTCCCTGTTTCGTTTTTATTATGAAAATTAAATTAAGGAGGTTTAAATATGTTCTCTTTATTTTTTGTTTTTTTGGGTCTTTTAGGTCAAGCAGGTCCCTTTGGCCCTGGATGTGATTTTTCAGGGCTTGGATTTGGAAATTTTGGGCAAGGATATGGCTTTTTCAGTGCCCAGCCCTGGTTTTTAGATGATCTGGACCTCCCCCCTGAAATTATGGAAAAAGTTCAGAATCTTCATATCCAGCACAAGGGCAAAATGATTGACCTTCAGGCAAACCTTCAAAAAGGAATTTTAGGTTTTCAACAGATTCTTCAGAAGCCAGACCTGACGGAAAAGGAATTTTTACAGGAATTTGATAAAATTTCCCAGATGAGGGATAGTTTAATGAAAGAAAAAGCCCTCTTTCTTTTCAATTTAAAGAAAATCCTTCCGCCTGATAAATGGAATATTTTAAAAGATAGGTTTTTTGAAATCAGAAAAGGTGGAAAATATGGTAAAAAAATGGGAAAGGACTTTGATAATGATTTTCCAGGAAGGGGTCCAGGAAACAGAAGATAAATGATTTTTATAAAAAAATTAAAAAGGGGATCCAGAATTATAAGGGATCCCCTCATTTATTTTATGTGAATTTCTATCTTTAATCCCCCTAAATTACTCTTTGAAAAGGAAATTTTTCCATTTAATAACTTCAAGGCTTCCTTCACAAAACTTAATCCCAGCCCAAGCCCTTCTATATTTTTAATTTCCTCTTTTCGGAAAAAGGGTTCGCAAAGGTATTCATAA
>JBBFMJ010000379.1:0-1719 GCA_037478515.1 Thermoanaerobaculia bacterium | reverse complement strand
GAAAATTTTTAAATTTTACAATAAAAATTGCTATGCTCAAGATTAAGAAAGAAAGCATAAAGATTAAAAGTACGCCTGTTATACCCAGGTCCACAAAGGAATGAACTGAAAAATCCTGAAGCACTCCGCTTCTGGTTAAAAAAGTGCCGTAAAGCACAAAGATAAAAGAAAAAGTAGCCAGAAGGTAGTTTGACTTATAAAAAGTTTTATATTTTTTTTGTAAAATTAAGCCATGTACCAGTGCAGTCATCAAAAGCCAGGGAACCAGAGAAGCATTTTCCACAGGGTCCCAACCCCAGTATCCACCCCAGCCAAGGGTCTCATAAGCCCAGAAACCACCAAGGATTATTCCAATCCCCATAGAAACCCAGGAAAATATAACCCATCTGTATGTTATGGAGTGGAATTCCTGGAAATTTTTTTTAATTAATAAAAGAAGAGCATATGTAAAGGGTATTCCATAAGCAGCATAACCAAGAAACATAAAAGGTGGGTGGATTGCCATCCAGGGGTTTAAAAGGAGTGGGTTTAGGCCTCTTCCATCAGCAGGGATCTCCTGTAATAGAATAAAGGGAGATTGCCTTAATAAAAGGTATAAGAGTCCTAAAATTTGCAGATTGTAGAGAAACATCCCCAGATTTTCATCTTCTTTTAAATATTTAATTAAAAATAAACCCAGAAGAAGGGAAAGGAATGACCAGAGAAGAAAAGAACCTTCCTGTCCAGCCCAGATGGCTGAAAGGGTATAAAGGAATGAAAGGTCAGAAGAAGAGTAAGCAGTGACATAAGATAACCTGAAATCCCTGGATATAAAATGATAAGCAAGCAGAAAGAAGGAAAGGGATATGGAAAAAAAGGATAAGTAATAAAAATATCTGGAAGTATTATCTTTTCTATTTTTAATAAAATTTATCAGGTAAAAGATTGTGGAAAGTAAAGAAAAAAATAGAGCCAGAGGGATTGTAAAACCAGAAATTGCAATATTACTCATATTTTCTTTCCCTTTGTGTTCCCTGGTACTTTGAGGGACATTTTACCAGGATTTGTTTTGCCACAAAATATTTTCCATCATAAGAGCCAATGGCTACCACGGAAGTGGCATCTTCAAAATTTAAAGGTTTTGGTCCTTTGTAATGAACTTTTATTAAATCTTTTCCTTCTTTTTCTTTAATTGAAAATTCAAGCATAGACTGATTTTCATCATAAGTTATGCTATCCTTTTCAAGGGTACCAGCAATTTGGACGGTACTCCCAGTTTTCTTGGCATATTCAAAAGGGACATAGGGAGTGAGAGATTTTTTAAAGGCAACGAAGGAAAGGATCAGGAAGAATATAAGTCCCAAAAACGCAAAAAGGTAATATTTTTTATTCATTTTTCCCTTTCCAATTTTTTTATTTTTTTGTTTAAATGTAAAAGATAAAGAAAAATCCCTGACCAGATTATTAAGTTTACAATTGTAAGATAGACCAAATCATTCATTTTGATTCTCCTTTCTGAATGCATAATATTCCACTTTGAAAGCCAGTTTATATATTAAAAAAAATAGAAGGGTAAAGCCCAACAGAGTGGAAAGAAAAGTATAAAGGATAGGTCCTTCCATTTGAAATTTACCACTTTTTATCAAATCTGGATGGAGTGAAAAGTAAATTCTTGGAATAACAAAGACCAAAAAAGGAACAAGAAAAAAGGAAAATAAGGAGTAAACAGAAGAGAGGTTA
>JBBFMJ010000378.1:0-1741 GCA_037478515.1 Thermoanaerobaculia bacterium | reverse complement strand
CTATTTTTATGGAAGTGGGTGGGGGCATGGTGTAGGGCTATGTCAGGAAGGGGCATTTGGAATGGGGGCTTTTGGGCTTGATTTTAAATATATTTTAAGTTATTATTATCCCAATTATAATCTCGGAAGTTTAAACTACTAAAAAGGAGGAACTATGAAATCTATAAAAGGAACCAGGACAGAAATAAATTTACTCACTGCCTTTGCAGGGGAGTCACAGGCAAGGAACAGGTATACCTTTTTCGCATCGCAAGCAAAAAAGGAGGGTTTTGTTCAAATTGCAAACATCTTTGAAGAAACAGCAAACCATGAAAAGGAACATGCAAAGAGGTTTTTTTCCTATCTGGAAGGAGGGGAAGCAGAAATTAAGGCATCCTTTCCTGCTGGAAAAATCTCCAATACCTATGAAAATTTAAAAGAGGCAGAGGCAGGGGAACATTATGAACAGACCAAAATGTATCCAGAATTTGCAAAAATTGCAAGGGAAGAGGGGTTTGAAGAAATTGCTCTTCTCTTTGAGGCAGTGGCTGTTTCTGAAAGGCAGCATGAAAAAAGGTATAGAAAGCTAGCAGAAAATATTAAAAAGGGAAGGGTCTTTAAGAGAGAAGAGAAAGTGGTCTGGAAATGTACAAATTGCGGATACCTTCACAACGGAACAGAACCACCTGAAAAATGTCCTGCCTGCCAGCATCCAAAGGCATATTTTGAAATCCTTGCTGAAAACTGGTAATTTTTTATGGATACCCAGAACTTCACACCCAACAAAATTGCCCATTATTTAAATAAACCACCAAGGGATTTTACAAAAAAGGATTTAATCAGATTTATAGAAGAAAATAAAATTGAAATGGTAAATTTTAGGTATGTGGGAGGAGATGGAAGATTAAAGACCTTAAACTTTTATATAACAAGTAAATCTCAGCTGGATAGTATTTTATCCAGAGGGGAAAGAGTTGATGGTTCCAGCTTGTTTTCATACATTGACCCCCAGTCCAGTGACCTTTATGTAATTCCAAGATACAAAACTGCCTTTGTAAATCCCTTTTCAGAGATACCAGCAGTGGATATACTCTGCAGTTTCTTTTCAAAGGACGGGACCCCTCTTGCCATTTCTTCAGAAAACATCCTTCAAAAAGCCCACAATATTTTAAAAGAAATTCATAATGTTGAAATGGAAGCAATGGCAGAGTTGGAATATTATGTGTTTTTTGAGAAAAATAAACTCTATCCCGTACCAACTCAAAAGGGTTATGAAGAGTCCTCGCCTTTTGTGAAATTTGAAAATTTAAGAATAGAAGCTATGAAAGCCATTGCAGAAACAGGAGGGGTGATTAAATACGGACATTCAGAGGTGGGCCATATTGTTGAAGGTGAAAGGGAAATGGAACAGCATGAAATTGAAATGTTTCCCGTCCCCATAGAAGAAGCAGCAGACCAGGTGGTCATAGCAAAATGGATTTTGAGAAAAATTGCTTTTAAATATGGAGTTGTTTTGACCTTTGCACCAAAAATTTCCATAGGGCATGCAGGAAGTGGTTTGCACATACACACAAAACTTACAAAAAATGGTAAAAATATGATGGTGGATCAGAATGGTTTAACAGATACTGCAAAAAAGGTCATTGCTGGCTTTCTGAATTTATCACCTTCCCTTACTGCTTTTGGAAACACAGTTCCAATATCATATCTTCGCCTTGTTTTACATCAGGAAGCACCCACAAATATATGCTGGGGAGACTGG
>JBBFMJ010000377.1:0-1745 GCA_037478515.1 Thermoanaerobaculia bacterium | reverse complement strand
GGAAAACGAAATTGAATTTGAAAAAATCCACGATTTAGGTTTTTTATTAGAAAAATGTAAAGAGATTCTGCCAGAAATTTTATTTCTCAAAGAGGATCTTTTGTTGCTTTCGGCTTATGCAGTTGAAATAAGGTACCCTGGAATTGAAGCAGATAAAGAAGATGCCGAAAAGTGCATAGTTACTTTGGAAAAGATAAGAAAGATTATAAGAAAGTATTTTGGATTGGCTTGACTCTTAAGTTTAAATAAAAAGGTCTTTATGGCTTTTTTAAATAACCCAAGGGGGTAGTGATGAAAATTTTTAAAAAAATAATTATTTTTGTTAGTTTGATGCTTATTGCAATAGAAAATTTAGCTGGTGATGGAAATTTTGAGGAAAAGGGTAAAAGTTTTGTCCTTTTTTTAAAAGAAGGAAAATTTTCACTGGCTCAGGAGATGCTTTCCGAGGAGGTAAAAAAAGCACTTGAAAACCAAGGGATAGATCTTCAAAATTTATGGGCTGGCCTTATCTCTCAAATTGGAGAATATAAAAATATAAAAAATATAAGAGAAAAGGAAGAGATGGGATATCATAGTGTATATATTACAACAGAATTTGATAAGGGTTTAATTGATATAAAGGTTGTTTTTGGAGGTAGTGAAAAAGTTGAAGGTCTCTTTTTCCTTCCACCAAAAATTGAAGAGCTCTCAAAGCTCCCTTCTTATGCAAATTCAGAGGCATATAAAGAAATCCCCTTAGAATTTGGAAAAGAGGACTGGAAACTTGGTGGCACACTTACAGTCCCAGAAGGAGAAGGGCCCTTTCCTCTTGTTATTTTAGTCCATGGTTCAGGACCACAAGACAGGGATGAGACAATAGGTCCAAATAAACCTTTCAGAGATCTGGCACAGGGGCTTTCCTCTAAGCAAATTGCAGTTTTCAGATACGATAAAAGGACAAAGGTCTATCCAGAAAAAATTTCAAAAAACCTTGAAAAATTTACTGTAAAAGATGAAACCATTGAAGATGCGCTGGAAGCAGTGAAGTTTTTAAAAGAAAAAAAGGATTTAAAGATTTCAAAGATATTTATACTCGGACATAGTTTGGGTGCAACCCTTGCGCCAAGGATTTCCTTAGAATGCAAGGATATAAGTGGTTTGATTATGCTTGCAGGGGTACCAGATGGGTTTTATATAAATAAGATTTTAGAACAGACAAATTATATATTCTCACTTGATGGAGAAATAAGCAGAGAGGAAGAGGAAAAATTAAGAGAAATAAAAACCCAGCTGGAAAAGATTAAAAAATTGGATATAAAAGAAGGAGAGATTGTGCTTGGTGGCTCAAAAACATACTGGGAAGACCTTTTAAAATACAATCCAGTGGAGACATTAAAAAAATTAAAAATCCCAGTTATGATTTTACAGGGAGAGAGGGACTATCAAGTTACCTTAAAGGACTTTGAAGTTTGGAAAGAAAATTTAAAGGATAAAAAAAATTTTTACTTTAAGTCCTATCCAAAACTAAACCATTTATTTATTGAAGGTGAAGGAAAAAGCACTCCTCAAGAATATGAAAAGGCAGGAAATGTTTCTCTGGAAGTAATTGAAGACATTTCCAACTGGATAAAAAAACAAAAATAAATCTTCAAAATCTCAAAAATATATATTTTTGTATGGGTCGAGTTTGGGGCTTGTGCCAAAAACCTTAAAAGTAATTTGGTTGGATAATTTATCAATATTTTGATTTTTTTAATATCATCATC
>JBBFMJ010000376.1:0-1745 GCA_037478515.1 Thermoanaerobaculia bacterium | reverse complement strand
ATTTTCATTGGAATTAATGTTCAAAAGATAAATGGAATTTTCGGAAAGTCCAATATCTCCCACAACATTGTTTATGTTCAAAGAACCATAAGCAGGTAGGGAGTAAACTTTGCCCATGCTTTCACCCCTTGTTCCAGTGTATACCCAGAGTTCCACACTGGTTGCCTTATTTGAGGCATTTGTCAACCAGACATCTGATCTCCAGAAAGAACCACCCCCACCCTGGGCTGCAGTTACCACTGGAATGAAACCCTGTTTTAAGGGTGTCATAGGTTGCCCAAAGAGAAAAAATGGTAAAACAAAAAATAGACCAAAACCAATTCTAAACATCATACAGACCTCCTTATATTTTTTTATTAAAACACTTGCTTCCTATTATATGCCAACTTCAGTAGTTTTGTTATAACTTCCCCGTATGATAGACCACAAAGGGATAAAAGTTTTGGGTACATTGAAATTGGGGTAAAGCCAGGAATGGTGTTTATCTCATTTATATAAATTTTTCTGTTCTTTTCAAGGAAAAAATCAACCCTTGCCATTCCATAACCATCAATGGAGACAAATGCCTTCTTTGCAAGTTCTTTAAATCTTAAAACCAGTTCTTCTGAAAGGGGCGCTGGAACCAGAAGCCCTGCTTTGTTTAATTTATACTTATCTTCATAATCATAAAATTCCTTTGAAGGAACTATTTCCCCAGGGGGAGAAATTAACTCTGGCTCATAACTACCCAAGACAGATACCTCAATTTCCCTCCCCTCAATTGCCTTTTCAATTAAAATTTTCCTTGTAATTTTAAATGCCTTATCAATGGCTTTTTTTAAATCTTTTTCTTCTTTTACTTTTGTAATCCCTACAGAAGAACCCGAATCCGCCGGCTTTACAAAAACAGGGTATTCAATCTTATTTTTAATTTTTTCCAGCTCTTCTTTGTAATTTTCCTTTAAAATTTTTAAATAGGGAACAACTGGAAGCCCATCCCTTTCCCATATTTTTTTTGAGACCTCTTTATCCATTCCAATTGCAGATGCCTTCACTCCACATCCAACATATTTTATGTTTAATGCTTCCAGCCAGCCTTGAATTGTCCCATCCTCTCCAAAGGTTCCATGGATTAAAGGGAAAGCAAGTTTAATATCATATTCTTCAATCAATTTCTCTAAACTTTGCGGTCTTCCTTTTACCTTTTTCCCTTCTAAAACTTTTAAAGAAAGGGATGGGGAGTACCAGTTTTTTTCCCTGTCCTGATAAAGTGGAACTGGATTAAAACTTTTCCTGTCAATATTATCAAGCACTCCCCTTGCAGAAACAATGGAAACCTCATGTTCAACAGAAGGTCCTCCAAACAGTATCCCTACGTTTTCCATTTAAGAAAAGAGCTTTGATATCTTTTTCAAAATCCCCTCCCCTTCCTTCCTCACAACTGCTTCCAGCTCACCCTTGTCCAGAAAAATACCTTCACAGGAGAAACACTTGTCAATTTTAATTCCCTTATAGTCAATTTCCTGCATATCCATCCCACACTTTGGGCACTTCATATAATGGAGCTCCTTTAATTTTTTCTTTTCCTCTTCCTTCATCTGCTTTTCCTTTTCTTCCTGAAGTTTCTTTAATCTTTCAATTTCTTGTCTTTTAAAATATTCTTCTTCTTTTTCTGAGGGCTTACGAATCATAAAAACCTCCTACCTTTATTATTTTTTTTAAATTATTTACAACTGGAAATCCAGTTTTTTCTAATTCCTTTATAG
>JBBFMJ010000375.1:0-1762 GCA_037478515.1 Thermoanaerobaculia bacterium | reverse complement strand
CCCGGAAGAGTATAAAGCAGAAGCAATGGAATGGAGAAAGAAATTAATAGAAGCAGTGGCAGAGACCGATGAACTTTTGCTGGAAGAATACCTCTCCAAAGGAACGCTGGAAATTGAAAAAGTAAAGGAAGTTATCAGGAAGGAAACTATAAAGTGTAAAATTACCCCAGTTTTCTGTGGTTCTGCTTTAAAAAATAAAGGAATTCAGCCCCTTCTGGATGCCATAGTGGATTACCTTCCAAGTCCCATAGATATTCCTCCAGTAAAAGGGACAAATCCAGAAACAGGGGAGGAAGTTGTAAGGGAGACATCTTATAAGGAGCCCTTTGCTGGGCTTCTTTTTAAGGTCCTTTATGATCCCTATGTGGGTTATCTTTCTTATGTAAGGGTTTATTCTGGGAAACTGAAGCAAAATGAAACAATAATAAACTCCCATACAGGAAGGAAAGAAAAGGTCTTAAATATTTTAAGGATTTATGCAAATAAAAGAGAAGAAATGAAAGAGGTCTATGCAGGGGATATCTGTGGGCTGGTGGGTTTGAGGAGTGCTTTAACAGGTGCTACATTGTATTCCCCTGGAAAGCCCATTGTTCTGGAAGCAATGCAGTTTCCAGAACCAGTTATTTCTGTAGCAGTGGAACCAAAATCCAAAGCAGATCAGGAAAAACTGGAAAAGGTTTTAAAGGATCTGGAACTGGAAGACCCCACTTTTAGAATACACAGGGACCCGGAGACAGCCCAGCTTTTAATTTCTGGAATGGGTGAACTTCACATTGATGTAATTATAAGTAGGATTCGCAAGGATTTTAATATTCCAGTCAACACTTCCAGCCCAATGGTTTCCCTCAGGGAAACCATAACTGCTGTAGGTGAAGGGGAAGGTAAATTTATAAAACAATCTGGTGGGAAAAATCTTTACGGGCATGTGGTATTGAGGATAGAACCCCATTTGCAAAACAAAGAGTTTGAGCTCGTATGGAATGTTCCTCCAGAAATGATTCCAAGGGAATACCTTCCTGCCGTGGAAGCAGGTATAAGAGAAGCTATGGAGACAGGTATTTTAATTGGCTCTCCAGTAAGGGGAGTTAAAGTAGAGGTAATAGGTGGTTCTTTCAGCCCCGATGATTCAGAAGAGATGGCATACAAAACTGCTGCTTATATTGCCTTTAAGGAAGCACTAAAACAGGCAAAGCCAGTTCTTTTAGAGCCCTTGATGTCTGTTAAGGTAACAGTTCCAGAGGCATATGTGGGAGATGTTATACATAATTTAAATGGAAAAAGGGCAAAGATCCATCAGGTTCAGCAAAAAGGTGAATATGAAGTTATTTCTGCCTATGTTCCCCTTTCCAATATGCTCAAATATGCCACAGAATTAAGGTCTCTAACACAAGGTAGGGGAACCTATTCTATGGAATTTTATAGTTTTGAAGCAATTCCAGAAGAGGTTTCCCAGCAGATGATTTTATATAAATAAATTTTAGGAGGTTATATGTCAAAGCAAAAGTTTGAAAGGACGAAGCCCCATGTAAATGTAGGGACGATAGGTCACATAGACCACGGGAAGACGACCTTGACCAGTGCCATAACGAAGGTAATGGGGATGAAGGGGCTGGCGCAATTTAAGAGTTATGAAGAAGTGGCAAAGGCATCGATAGCCCATGGAAGGCGAAATGAGATGAAGATATTGACGATAGCGACCTCGCATGTAGAGTATGAGACGGAGAAGAGGCACTATGCGCATGTAGATTGTCCTGGGCATGCT
>JBBFMJ010000374.1:0-1798 GCA_037478515.1 Thermoanaerobaculia bacterium | reverse complement strand
AGATTTCCTTCATCCTGTAAAAATTTTAAGGAATTTTCCAGAGAACTTAACCTTTCATTTTTTTTAAAAAGTGCCTGCTCGCAAAAGGGTGCTGATTCAATGCCAATAAAAAGCCCCAGACAACCTGCCTGCCTTAAAAGTTTTACAAAATCTTTATCCTCTGAAAATTTTAAGGTTGCCTGGGAGACCCATTTTTTACCCCTTTGCTTTAAGGAAAGGACTAAATTTTTGGCATAGTTTATATTGGCAAAGAGGTCATCATCTAAAAAGACAACCAGTTTACCTTCCATTGAATCAATTTCCTTTAGAACCATATCCAATGGCTTCTGCCTGAATTTATTTCCAAAGAATGGGGTAACTGTGCAAAAATTGCATCTAAAAGGGCATCCCCTGGTGGTTTGAATTACATTTTTTGTGAGATACCTTTTAGAATTTAAAATTTTTCTATCTGGAAGGGGGATTTCTAAAATATTTGAATCAGGTATGGGGGCTTTATATATTTTTTTTAAATTTCCTTCTTCATAATCTTTTAAAACTTCTTTAAAAACTGGTTCAGCTTCACCAACTACAACAGAGTCACAAAAATTTATGGCTTCTTCTGGAAGGACAGAAGGATGCATACCCCCTAAAATTACTTTTGTTCCATTATTTTTGTAAAATTGGGCAATTTCATAAGCCCTTTTTGCTTGCTGGGTCATTGCAGTTATACAAACTAAGTCATAAGAATTTTTAAAATCAAAGGGCTTATGGACTTCATCCCAGAAATGGATTTCATAATTTTCAGGAAAAAGGGAAGCAATTTGCATTAAAGATAGTGGTGGTATCTGGAAATATCTTTCCAAACCCATCTTTTGTGAAACAGGGTTTATGAGCAAAACCTTAAGCACAACAAAATTCTAACCCAAATAAAAAGATTGGTCAATAAATTAATAAATAAATTTCCTTAAAATTTTATTTTTATAAAATTCTACCTGACATTTAGCACTTTTCTTTCTGCTTATTGCATATCAATTGTAAAAGCGAAAGCCAAAAGGATGCCTGGGAATTTTATTCGTACGTCTCAATTAAATATGATGTTAAGTTGGCATCGGCAAAGCTTGTTGCGAGCGTAAGCGTGGCAATCCCGTGTACGGTGAAGTGTGAAGCGTGAAAAACGAATGTTTTTCCAAATAAACTATTGTTTTTCTGCGCTGCATAAATATTAATCGCAAGCTAAAGCTTACGGCTACAAATCTTTTCCCTAAATGCTAAATGCCAACTACTTTTCTCCTCCGCTACTGCTCTTCTGCTCTGCTGCTCTACTGCTCTGCCTTGTCTTCATTGAAAAAGAAAAATGCAAAGTGCTTTGAAAAAGCACAAAAGGACGAAAAATAAAATTGTTATTTTCAACCTTAATTTAATCCTTCTTTGACTTTTTTATTATTATAACTTTCTTCTTTCCTTTATTCTTTACTTCATCATCTAAAAATTTATCAGGAATATTAAACCTAAACTTTTGACCATTTTTTAAATTAATAATGAGTGACTCTCCATCTGCTACAACATCCTCTTTATCATAAAAAAATTCATTTTCATTTTTTGTTTTATAGATAACTTGATAATCTTTTCCATAATAATCTAATAATGCAACCCCATGGACACTTTTAAAAGCATTATAATAAATAATAATAAATCCATGCACATTTTCTCTATAAAATACTTCAAATATATCTGTTGGAGAATTTTCATCCTTTTTAGGATAAAATTTTTTCATCAGCTTATTATTCATAAATATGTATCTTTTGGTAGCTCTTTCAGG
>JBBFMJ010000373.1:0-1808 GCA_037478515.1 Thermoanaerobaculia bacterium | reverse complement strand
TATGATAATGGTATTGAAGAATTTATCGTTGGCTTTGATAAAAATCGCCTCTCCCAAATCTTAAACGTATAACATCAAAAACAACGTTGAATCGATTTTTGAGTGAAATTTGACTTCTTTCAAAAATGGAGTATTCTCATAGATAATGAAGCTAGTCCAAACAACTAAAACATAGTAAATAATTAATCCCGCTCCGTGCGGGATTTTTAATATATCAAAAAAGTAATGAAAATTATGAAAAATGGAGAAATATGGAGTATCAGGTTATAAAAATTGATGAAAAATTGGATGAAATACAGAGGCAAATAAATATCTTAAAGGAGGAAAGAAAGGATGCTCTGGAAAAAAAGGGAGATTAATGGGGAAATTTATGTGGAAATAAAAAGGTCAAGTTTTAGAGCCCTTTCCTATGGTATATATGCCTTTGTCTTAATTATAGTACTTTTTATGTTTGATTTTATTCGGGACTATAAATATATTAAGGAAAAACAAAAATCAGTTCAGGAAAAGGTATTTGTAATTGAAAAGAAACTGGAACTTATTAAAAATGAAATAGGGCAGTTAAAAAAATAAAAATTTGACATAAAATAAAATAATTTATAAAATATTTTCCTATGAAAATTTATCCCTTTAAAGCATTAAGACCCAAGGAAGAGTATGCCTCAAAGATTGCTTCCCCACCCTATGATGTGGTAAATACAGAGGAAGCAAAGAAATATGCAAAAGGGAACCCTTTATCCTTTTTGCACATTGTAAGGGCAGAAATAGACCTGCCAGAGGGTACTGATTTATATAGCCCAGAGGTCTATAAAAAGGCAGGGGAAAACCTTCAAAAATTAAGGCAGGAAGGGTATTTAATTCAGGAGGAAAAACCATCCTTTTATCTTTATGAACTTGAAATGGATGGAAGAGTTCAAAATGGCCTGGTTGCCCTTGTTGGATGTGAGGACTATGAAAAGGGTTTGATTAAAATTCATGAGAAAACCTTGGAAAGAAAGGAAGATGACAGGGTAAATTATATTTTAGGCACAAAAGCCCATAATGAACCTGTCTTTTTTACTTATAAAGGAATTGAAGAAATAAATAAAAAGATAAAAGATATAAAGAAGGAAAAACCCTTATTTGATTTTGAAACCAGGGACCAGTTTGGAGTTGTGCACCATCGTTTATGGGTTGTAAAAAATGAAAATGATATAGAAATACTGCAAAAAAATTTTGAAAAAGTCCCCTGCTTTTATGTTGCTGATGGGCATCACAGGTCTGCTGCCTCTTACAGGGTATGGAAGCAATTAAAGGAAGAAAATAAAAATCATAAAGGTGATGAAGAATACAATTGGTTTATGGCAGTTATGTTTCCAAAGGAAGAGCTTTTCATCTATGATTATAATCGGGTTGTAAAGGATTTAAATAATTTAAGCAAAGATGAATTTTTAGAAAAAGTAAAAGAAAAATTTGAGGTTTTTGAAGATTATAAAGATAAAAAACCAAAAGAGCCAAAGAGTTTTGGGATGTTTTTAGATGGAAAATGGTATCTTTTAAAGGCAAGGGAAGGGACTTTTGACAGCAAGGATATTTTAAAATCCCTTGATGTTTCAATACTTCAGGAGAATTTACTGGATCCAATTTTAGGGATTAAAGATCCCAAGACAGATAAAAGGATTGACTTTATAGGTGGAATACTTGGAATGGAAGAGATTGAAAGAAGGGTAAAGGGTGGATGGGCAGTTGGATTTTCTTTATATCCTACCTCAATTGATGATGTTTTAAAAGTTGCCGATTTAGGACTTACAATGCCACCAAAATCCACC
>JBBFMJ010000372.1:0-1813 GCA_037478515.1 Thermoanaerobaculia bacterium | reverse complement strand
CTGAGGAGAGAAGAGGAGAATCCATTAAAGCAGCAAAAGTTTTAGGGTTAAAGGAGCCAGTATTTTTTGATTTTCCCGATGGAAATTTTTTTGAAAAAAGAGTAGAAATTGAAGAAAGAATAAAAGAGATTCTTATAAAAGAAAAATATGATGGGATTTTTTGTCCTTCCTTTGAGGATTTTCACAAAGACCACAGGACCCTTTCTTTTTGCCTTATAAAAATCCTTCAATCCATCCGCCTTCAGGATACTTTACAGGAAAATTTATGGAATACTTCCCTTTATTTTTATGAAATATACCAGCCCCAGAAGATAAATTCTCTTTTTGATATAACAGATTTTATTGAAAAGAAAAAAGAAGCCATCAAAGAATTTAAAAGCCAGCTGGAAATAAAGGACTTTTTAAATCAAATTATAGGGCTTAATTCTTATAGATCCTTTACCCTTCCAAAGGAATCAAAGTTTGCGGAGGGCTTTTGTAAATTTTCCTTTCAGGAAATTCAAAAAATTCCCATTACGGATTTTATAAAGGACAGGGATTTTTACCGGAGTTCTGAAATTCCAATTTCTGTAATTGTCAGAACCAAAGACAGGCCTATGTTTTTGTCAGAAGCTTTGAATTCTTTGAAAAGCTCCTATTATCCTTTAAAGAAAATAATAATTGTAAATGACGGGGATATGGAATTGGCCTTAGGGGATTTCAAGGATTTACCATTAGAATTAATTAAAACAGGGAAAAGGGGAAGGTCCTTTGCTGCCAATGAGGGAATAAAAAAGGCAGATACAGATTTTGTATCTTTTCTGGATGATGATGACCTGATTTACCCACACCATTTTAATGTTTTATCCAGAGTGATTTTGGATTCCAAAGGTTTGCTTGCTTACTCCGATGCTCTTTCTTCCATTTATGAATACGGGGAAGAAAAAGGGGAATATAAATTAAAAGATAAAGTCCTTTCTTACAGTATGGATTTTGATCCAGATATTCTTTTGTATGATAATTATATTCCCTTAAATACAATTTTATTTTCCAAGGAGCTTTTTAAGTCCTTTGGATATTTTAATGAAAATTTAGACAGGTTTGAGGACTGGGAACTTCTGATTAGATTTTCCAGAAAAATCACCTTTTACCATATAAAAGAAATAACCTGTGAATATAGAAACTTTTCCAGAGAAAATACCCTGGGCTTTGATCCCTCAAAAGATCCAGCTTTTCAAAGATACAGGATGGAGATATTAAAACTGACAAAGGATTTCAGGACCCTTGAAGTGGAAGAAAGGGTGGTGAAAAAATTAAAGGATGCCAATTGGGAAATTATAAAAAATTTTCAAATCTTAAAAGGGGAATTGTGGTATATAAAAGAAAAATATGAGGAAATTTTAAGGGAAAAGGAAAAATATCTGGCAGAAATGGATATGCTTTCAAAAGAAAATGAAATTTTAAAGGGAGAAAGAGAAGAATTTTTAAAAAACCTTAAAGAAAAAGATGAAAAAATAAAAAAACTGGAAAGGGAAATGCAGGAAACTTCAGAACATATAAGTGCTACCTATAATGAAATAAAAAGGTTAAATTCCATACTTGCCCAAATCTATTCTTCAAAAATATGGAAATTTCATAGTTTGATTCAAAGGATAAAAGGAATTTTTAAATAAACTGGTTGAATTATTCAAGGGATTCCTATATAATAAAAATATGAAAATTTTCGAAAAGTAAGAGATCTTGTCAAAATTTAACGATATCTCAGCAAGGTTTAATGTTCCCAAAATTCCATACAAAAATCCTGTACCAAAAAGAAAGAGTGAAGCACCTATTG
>JBBFMJ010000371.1:0-1850 GCA_037478515.1 Thermoanaerobaculia bacterium | reverse complement strand
CCTTCCCACCATAAAAACCAAAATCCAAATGAAAGAAAGAATCTTTTATCTTGAAATTTTTTCCAGAAATAAAGCCCCATTTTTTTCCATTTGAAAAACCCTCTTTTTTATCATATCCAAACCTGAAATCTCTATTTTTTTGAAAAACTTCGCCTTTTATTGAAAAAGAGTATCCTTTTTTTGAAAAATTTAAAGAAAATTCTTCTGATAAATTAAAAAGCGAGGGTGGGGTTTTGAAGTTTTCATCCTTTTCCTTTGCTCCTTCAAAATGCAGATAACTTGAGCCCAGTTTCAACTGGAAATTTAAAAACTTATTTAAAGGAAGTGTAGATGAAAGGTTAAAGTTTAAAGGCCTTATCTCAACGCCTTCTTCTTTGACCTTTTCACCACTTCTATAGGGATAATCTGGAAAAGGATAAAGGAGGAAAAAGCCATCCATTGTAAGGGATAATTTATTTTTAAAATAGGTTTTATTAAAAAAGCCCAAAATTCCAGCAAAGATAAAATTATACTGGTTTTCTGGCTCCAGTGAAATCCAGCTTATACCTCCCAGAGGGAGGGGAAAATCCCCATCAGGGGAAACCAGAAGCCCAAAGGTCAAAAATCTCTTCGGGAAATTCTTTGATGGCTTCCACCCCTCATCATCCCTTATATAGTAAATCTTTTCCTCTGGAAGGACCCTTTCTTTTATATTTTCAAAGTTTTCAAAAGTGTTTTCCACTTCCACATAGGTTATGCCCCCAAGGAGGCTTAAACTTTGATTTGCTTTGTATCTTTTTAAAAGAGGAACCCCCTCCACAACTTCAAAGAAAAGTTCTTCTTCCATAGATAAAAATTCATTCCTTAAATTAAGATGAACCCTTTCAATCCTTTCAGGGAAAAAATCTTCTTTTCTTAAATAAATTTTCCCTTCATAAAGAGGCATCTCCTTTTTTATATTTTCCTTCAGGGGTTTGAAACCCAGAATTATCCTTTCCTCTTCTATTTTTATAATTTCATAATAGTATTCTTCCCTGGGATAGAGATAAAAGGGATTTATCTTTACCTTTTCTGGTTGAATTACTGGAATGGGTGGAAAATCTTTTCCTTTATAAACTGCCCCTTCCACTTCCACCATATCCCAAATCCATAACTTTTCCTCTCCTTTTTCAAATTGCATTTCCCCTAAAATTTTCAAATAATATGGCTTTGTCAGGCCACCAAAGGAAATATTTAAATTTGTGGTGGAAGAAGCCCTGTAATTGGGAAAAAGATAATTTGCTTTATAAAAATAGAGATTGAGTTTTGAAAGGATTTCAAATAAGGAATAGGTCTTCTCTTTTTTCAACTCTTCCCTTCCATAAAAAATTGAACCCCTTTCCCTTTCTAAAAATAAAAGTTCAAAATCCTTTCCATTTTCAAAATATATGGTAGTTCCATCTCTTTCAATTTTAACCTCCACCTCCTTTCCTTCTAAATTTTTTGCACCTTTAAAATATTCTCGGGGTATGAAAATTTTTCCTTTAAAGGAAGGGGGAATTATAATATAAAAGGAAAGGTCTTCTTTTAAAACTGGAATTATCTCTTCTGGATAGACCTTTAAAAATTCAGAAAAGAAAAAACCTTCCTTTAAATTTTTATAAAAGAAGGAAAATTCCTTCTCGTTGGGATTTTCTACAATTAGGTAAGGACATTGAAGGGAAAGCCAGTTCTTTATTCCTTTATCAGTCCTTACAAGAAGGTGAGAAAAAAATTCTGCCCCTTCAACTCCATCTACATACCATTCCACATCTTCTTTCAGCCCTTCTAAATTTCCCGTCAAAAAAATCTTCAAGTGAGGATTTTCTGCCTTAGCTTTAACTGAAAAGGAC
>JBBFMJ010000370.1:0-1867 GCA_037478515.1 Thermoanaerobaculia bacterium | reverse complement strand
TTATCTATTTTAAGAAATTAAGAGATAAAGAAAAGGAATTGTCAACTTTATTTGAAAAATATAGAAAAGTAAGTGATTTAAAAGAAAAAAGGAAAATCAAATCTTTAATATTTGAAATTGAGAATGAGATAGATTGTATTAAGAATAAAATAGTTGTCTCAAATCTAAGATTGGTTGTTTCTGTTGCAAAAAGATTTCAGAATAAATATATTTCATTAATAGATTTAATAAATGAAGGGAATTTAGCCCTTATTAAAGCAGCCAGAAAATTTGACCCCGACAAGGATGTCAAGTTTTCCACCTATGCAAAATGGTGGATAAGAAGTGCCCTCTGGCAGGTATTAACTCAAAAATACCCCTATTCCTTGAAAGGAAGGGACCTGACAAATCTTTTTTTTATGGAAAAGATGATTGAAAAGTTAAAAGCGGAGCTGGGGAGAATGCCTACCTTTGAAGAGATAAAGGCAGAATTTAATAAAGAATATCCCTTAAAGAAAAGCAAAATAAGTTTGCAGGAACTCAGAAACCTTTATGATATTTCCAAAGATTCCTTTTCCCTTTCAATGAATTTAAAGGAAGAAGAGGATATTAAATTTGAAGATTTAATAAAGAGTAAAAATATACAGGACCCAGAGACAGAACTTATAAGACAGAGTTTAAGACAGGAACTGGGCACCCTTCTGGAAAAGCTTTCAGAGATTGAAAGAAAAATAATAATTTTAAGATTTGGCTTGGGCAAAGAAAAAAAACCTTTAAGTATTAATGAAGTTTCCAAAAGGATAGGGCTTTCCAGAGAAAGGATAAGGCAAATTGAAAAAAAGGCAATTTATAAGCTTAGAAAATTTTCTCAATATTATCGTCTGGAGAGTTTTTTAAATTAATATGGTTTGTGAAAAGTGTGGCGGGCTCAAATGGATAATTGACAAGAAAACAGGAAAAGCAATTCCCTGCAAATGTCAGGAAAAAGTTAAAAGGGAAGATTTTTCTCTTCCATCCCGTTTTGCCAACGCAACATTTGAGAACTTCCAGACCTACAAACAGTCCTCTCTTTTTCAGGCAAAAAAAATTGCAGAAGAGTTTGCAAAGAAATTCCCTGCAATTGATTATGGAATTATATTAATTGGCCCCAATGGAGTTGGTAAAACCCATCTTGCCTGTGCAATTTTAAATAGAATTTATAAAGAAAAGGGAATAAAGGGGCTTTTTTTGGATTATTCCAATTTGAATTTTCAGCTCAAGGACACCTTTTCTGGCTCAGAGGAGGAGTCCACAAATTCTCTTATAGAAATGTTTATTGATGCCCCTCTTCTCCTTTTGGATGATCTTGGTTCTATTAAACCCTCTGCCTGGTTTCTGGATACCGTTTATGAAATAATAAATCAGAGGTATTTAAGAAATAAATTAATGTTAATTACTTCTGCCTACCAGCTTTCAGGTGAAGGGGGGAGGGAAAATTTAAGTGGCAGGATAGGGGATGCCCTGGTTTCCAGGATTCTGGAAATCTGTAAGGTGGTGGAAATCCAAGCAAAAGACCACAGAAAAGAGGTCTTTCAGGCAGGTTATAAAAATAAATAAGGATTATATCTTATCAAAAGGAAATATCTCTGGTTCTATTTTTTTTACCCAGGAAGGCATTTTTTTTGATTGATTATTTAAAGATAACTTATCATCATATTTATAAATTTTTCCATCCCATTTGTATACATCTATTTCCCATTTTTCAACTTTTAATTTTTCCTCTTCAGTAAAATTTTTGCCTTTTTCTACCAAATAAATTAAGAAAGAATCTTTCTTTCTCAAATCAGGATCAAACCAAGCAAGATTATATAAAACTTGTAAATCCAAAAAATCCTGAACTGTGTATTCT
>JBBFMJ010000369.1:0-1882 GCA_037478515.1 Thermoanaerobaculia bacterium | reverse complement strand
TTGGAAAAAATTCACATAGAAATTCACCACCAAGGTAATGAAAATATGTTAGCAAAAGCTAAATATCTTTCAGAAGAACAAAAAATAGAAGAATGTCTCAAATTAAAATCCTTAAGAGATAAAGTTATTCAAGTTCTTGACCTTTTGAATAATTCAATCTAAGAAAAATATAAAATTCATCCCACCCACCCTTTTCTGTCATTTTTTTAACCATAATTCTGGATTTTGCATAAGCCAACCTTTTACCTAAATAGGAAGAAGGAAAGGAATCTTTCAGATTTTCCAGCTTGTTTCCCCCGGTTAAGTTTAAGAGAAAAACAGTAATCCAATCTTCTTCTTCTCCTGCCATAACCTGTGCAAGCCCTTCTTCAAACCATAAAGGCAGTTTTTGAAACCCTATAAAATTATGGAGGAAACTGTGGGCAATTTCATGGTTGAAAGTTTTTATGAGGTTTTCCAGAGAGTCCTCTTTGAGCAAAATGGTTTTATTAAAATATATTCCAGAAGCCCATTCTGGTATTCTTCTATCTCCTTTTTGAACAATTTCAACCCTTAAAAAGAGGGGTTCTTTGAAAGGAAACTTTTTTTTGTATTTTTCCACTGTTTCCATTCCCACTTTATTAAGCTGGATATAAATTTTTTCATTTTCTTTTTCATTTCCAAATAAGAAAACAGTTAAAATTATGAGAAAAAGGTGCATAATGTTATCATAATACAGATGAAAGATTTTTACAAAATTATTTTAGGTTCCTCAGAAGTTATCTGGAGTATAAAACTTAAAGAGGAGGAGTTTAAAATAAACTTTCCAGTGAGAGAAGTTCATTTTCCAGTTCAAATTCACAGCCAAAAAATCTGTTTTGTTGAAAATCTTGAATCCTTTGAGGCAGATGGTTTATTTACCAGGGAAAAAGGGGTTTTTGTGGGGGTTAAAACTGCTGACTGTGTCCCTTTAATGGTTTCCCATAAAAAATTTGTAGGAGCCCTTCATTGTGGATGGAAGGGGCTTTCCAAAGGTATTCTGGAAAATTTAAAGAAAATAGTTGAGGGGGAAGGGGCAAATTTAAAAGAATGCAACTATTTTTTGGGTCCTTCAATAGGGTTTTGTTGCTACTTTGTAAAGGAAGATGTGGGAGATCTTTTTCCTGAATTTTTCAAAGGTGGAAAACTTGATTTAAAGGGCATAATTTTAAATTTTCTTATAAAAAATGGTGTCTCTCCTGTAAATATTATTCTGGATAAAACCTGTACTTTCTGTGAAAAATACCTTCCTTCTCACAGGAGAGAAAGGGCTTCAGGACGAATTTTGACAGGAATTTTTAGAAAAAAATGACAATTATTGTCAAAAGTTTATAAAAAAGAGTTAAAATTCAGGCAAAGGATTTGCTAAAATAATATATAGATGGAAAAGAGCTATCTTTATGAAGATGAACTTTCAAATTCTCCTCTTCCAGAGATCCTTGCAACCATAGAAAAATACAAAGTTGCAGGGGTGATTATTGTAAAAGATGAGAAATTTGAGAGAAAAATATACCTAAATGAAGGCAAAATAATCTTTGCCACTTCCACAAACCCTGATGAAAGGTTAGGTGAATTTTTGCTCTATAAAGGAATAATCACAAAAGAGCAATATGATGAGTCGGTGGTGCGGCTTAAAAGAGGGGAGGGGAGGCAGGGAAAAATTCTGGTGGATATGAAGGTATTAACTCCAAAAGAACTTTTCCTTTATGTTCAGGATCAGATAACTGAAATTGTTTATAATCTATTTAATTTAAATGAAGGAAAAGTCCTTTTTCAAATTGGAAAATTTAAAGAAGAAGAAATAATAAAATTATCTATACCTATAAAAAAGGCAATTTTTGAAGGGATAAAAAAGATAAAGGAT
>JBBFMJ010000368.1:0-1893 GCA_037478515.1 Thermoanaerobaculia bacterium | reverse complement strand
TATCCTTAATTCCTTTACCCTATCCCTTTTATTATACCCTTCTCTTTTAAATCTTTTATTACCCTGCCTATAGTGGCCTCGAGCCAAATGCCTCCCTCGTTGCTTCTACACCATATCTTCTAAAAAATTCTATTATCTTTACCCTTCTCTCTATTTCTTCATACCCTGGATGGCTTATAAGTGCATTGTAATCTAATAATTTGTTATATTTCTTAAAGTAACTTTCTATATAAATTTGCTGCATATTTTAACTCCTTTAAAATTTTATAAAATTTTATCATTTTTTATTCTTCTTCTTTCCTTAAAAGAGTCCAATATGTTTATGAGATTTTGCAGCAAATAATTTGAATGTCTTTTCAACTCCAATTCTCTGCAATTTTTTTGCTCTAATCAAAACTTTCTAACATTTTATCTGCGCTATCCACCTCACCTTTTAATTGCCTTTTTAATTATTCTCTCTTTTTAATAGCAAAAAAGCAATTGAAAAAAATATATTGAAATATTTTAACAGATTTTGTATTCTTTAAGGATGAGAATTTTTATATTTTTTCTTTTAACCCCTTTCTTTGTTTTCCCTTTGGACGAAAACCAGATGGAGAAAATTGCAATTGAAAAGGTCTTAAAAAAGGACTTTGAAGGGGCTTTAAAAATTTACGAGGAATTATACAAAAAAAACCCAGAAAAGCCATCAATCTTGCAAAATTTATCAAACCTTTATATTTTGCTTAAAAAAGAAGATAAAGCAGAAGAGGTTTTAAAAAATTTAATTAAAACTGAGCCAGAAAAAAGTTATGCTTACAAAATTCTTCGCTTGCTAATGATGAAAAAAGGGAAATTTTTAGAGTGGCAAAATATTTCTGCTGAATGGTATACTAAAACAAAAAATGAAGAAAGTTTAAAGGCATTGATTGGGGCAATTGTAAGGACAGGAAACTTTTCCCAGGCAATTAAATTAATGAAAAAAAATCGATTTCAGGTTCCAGAACTGGAAGAGATTAAAGAAAACACAAAAATAAAAAATTTAATATTTCTTATAACTTTGGACACCTTTAGATTTGATTTAATAGGAAAAAATGTAACCCCAAATTTGATTAAATTAATTGATGAAAGTTATTTCTTTAAAAATGCCTATTCAGTTTCACCAATTACCCTGCCAGCCCATTGCTCAATTTTTACAGGTCTTTCTCCAAGGCATAATGGAGTTAAAGACAATTCAATTTACAGGTTAAAAGATGAAGCAGAGACATTACCTGAAATTTTAAAAAATTATGGTTATAACTCTTATGCTTTTATCTCTTCCTATCTTTTAAATAGAAGGTTTGGACTGGACCAGGGTTTTAAGGCATACCAAGACAACTTTATCCCTTTAGATAAAAAGAAGCACTTTCCCTCAACAAGAAGGGCTTTTGATACCATTTCAGAAGCAATAAAATTTTTAAATAACTTAAAAGAAGAAAAGGCGTTTTTCTTTATACATTTATATGACACACATGCCCCCTATGAGCCACCCTTTCCCTTTGATGAGGCATACCCAGAAAGCCCATACAAAGGTGAAGCATCCTATATGGACTTTGTGCTTGGAAATTTTCTTAACCTTTTAAAAAAGGCAAAACTTTATGAAAAATCAATGATAATTGTCATCTCCGACCATGGGGAATCCTTAGGCGAAAATGGAGAGCCCACCCATGGATTTTTGCTATACGAGCCAACCCTCCATATTCCCTTTATTTTGCACCTTCCTGAACAAAAAATTAAAAAAGAAATGGACACAATGGCATCCCAGGTGGATATTCTGCCAACAATTTTGTCAATTTTAAAGATAAAATATAAAAAACTTGATGGGGAAAATCTTTTTAATTTAAAGGATGAAAGGGAAATTTTTTCAGAGACAGA
>JBBFMJ010000367.1:0-1899 GCA_037478515.1 Thermoanaerobaculia bacterium | reverse complement strand
CTGGTCATTCTTTCCTGAACCTGTAATCTCCTTGCATAAATTTCCACAAGCCGGCAGAGTTTGGAAAGCCCAATTATATATCCCTTTGGTATATATCCAATGTGGCATTTTCCAAAAAAGGGAATCAGGTGGTGTTCACAGAGGGAGTAAAATTCAATATTTCTTACACAAATCATATCCTCGGAAGTTTCCCTGAAGATGGCACTTTTTATGAGTTTTTCAGGGTCTTCCCTGTATCCTTTAAGAAGGTATATCCAGCTTTTTGCCACTCTTTTTGGAGTATTTTTGAGCCCCTGTCTTTTCAAATCTTCACCAATAATTTTTAAAAAATCATAAAATAGTTTTTCCAGTTTTTTTTCCATAATCCTTTTTCAACCTTTTCCTTTTAATTTTATTTAAATATTTTAAATCTTCTAAATCTTTGGGTCTTTTAAGAGCATTTTTATTTTTAATTAAATCCTTCAGCCCAATGTAATAAATTTTAAAATTTTTATTTTTTACTTTAAGTTTTTCGCAAACTCTTTCTTCCCAAGCGCTTTTAAAGGAAATTTTTGTAATATAGTTTATTAAATCTATTCTATTGGGAGGGACACCAAATTGGAAAATTGATTTGGGTTCCATCAGTTCACTATGGTCTTTTATACCTGGTATTTTTCCCTTCCAGAACTCATATAAAGCCTCAAACAATTTTTTACAATTTTCCTCTGAGTTTTCATAAAAAATATCTATATCTCCTGTAATCCTGGCGTATCCATAGTATATTACAGCTTCACCTCCCACTATCAAATATTTTACCTGGTGCTTAAATAAAAGTATTAAAAAATCTTCTATATCTTTTAGGAAGGAAAAGTTTTTCATTTTACTTTTATTTTTTTAAATTTTCCATTTTTTCTTAAATCTTTTATTTTTTTTCCAAAGAATCTTTTTTTTAGGAGGAGAGAAATTCTATGTCTTCTATAAAAAGGCATATTTATGTTTTGAAGAATATCATATTCTTCGGCCTCTTCAAAACTTTTAGCTTTATTTAAAATTCTTTTCACTTTTTTATTATAACATTATTTTAGAATAAAATATTTTAAAAATAGGTTAAAATATTGGTATGAAAAAGAGTGCAATTTTAGTAATAGATATGCTGGAGGATTTTGTAAGGGAAGAGGCACCCCTGGAGGTTCCTTCCACCAGAAAAATAATACCCTTTTTGCAAAAAGAATTAAAAAAAGCAAGGGAAAGGGGAATTCCAGTTATTTATGTCTGTGATGCCCATGAAAGGGAAGACATTGAATTTAAAAAATATGGCTGGCTTCCCCATTGTATAAAAGGAACGGAAGGGGCAAGGATAATTGAAGAACTAAAGCCAGAGGAAGGGGATATTATAGTTGAAAAAAAGACCTATTCTGGTTTTTATGAAACAAATTTGGAGGAGATTTTAAAGGAAAAGGGAGTTGAAAATTTATACCTTACAGGTTGCGTCACGCATATTTGTGTTCTTTTTACTGCCTCCGATGCAGTTTTGAGGGGGTATAATGTCTTTGTTCTGGAAGAGGGGGTAGCAGGGCTTGAAGAAGAAGACCACAGGGCAGCTTTGAGGATTATGAAAAATGTATTAGGAGCAAAAATAATAAAGGAGATTTAATATGTTTCAAATTGCCTCACAAGAAGAAATCCTTAAAGGGGAAACCACGGATGTTTATTTCCAGAGGGCTTTAAAGATACTTAAAGAAAAGAAAATAAACCCCTATGTTACTGCAGAAATCACCACAAAATCGCTTCCTTTGGGCTGGGAATTTGGGATATTTGCTGGGCTTGAAGAGGCAATAGCCCTTTTGAAAACCCTTCCCGTTGAGGTCTGGGCAATGGAAGAAGGAGAAGTTTTTTACCCCGAGGAGCCAGTTTTGATAG
>JBBFMJ010000366.1:0-1900 GCA_037478515.1 Thermoanaerobaculia bacterium | reverse complement strand
CCTTCCAAGCATTTCGTTTGCGTTTTCTATTTTTCCTTCAATTAAAGATTTCCTAATATTTGTGGAAGAGATAGCAAGGTTATTCTTCTTAAAGGGCTTTACAACTTCAACAAAAAAACCATATTTTTTCCTTTCCCTTTTCAAAAGACCAGCGGTCCCTTCCTTTCTGTTTCCAAAGGTAAAATTCAAACCCACCACAATACCTTTAACCTTTAATTTTTCCACCAGAATTTTTTCTATGAACTCCCTGGCACTTATTTTTGAAAAGTTTAAATCAAAGGGGATTTCAACCAAAAAATCAATTCCAGAATTTGAAATAATTTTATTTTTTTGCTCTCTGGTGCATATAAGTTTTACTTCCTTTTCTTGATATAAAACCTTAAAAGGGTGGGGATGAAAGGTCAGGACCAGAGAAGGGGCTTTTAAATTTTCTGCAACCTCCATCAGCTTTTTTAAAATAAACTGGTGCCCCAAATGAACTCCATCAAAGTTTCCAATGGCACAAACTCCCCCAGCAGGAATTTTTGAACTTTCTAAATCACTTACTATTTTCATAATACCTTCCAAAAAAATTATAGGGGCTTACCCTTTTTATTTCAACCAAGCCAATCCCTTTAAAATTTTCAGGAAGCCCTTCAACCCTTAAAAATCCATCTATTTCAGGTGCCTGACTGAGGAGCCGACCATAACCATATCTTCCTCTCTTTTCTTCCAGAAGAAAGGGAATTTTCTTCCCAATTAATTTTTTATGCTTTTTTAAAGAGATATCCCTTTGAATTTTTGCCAGCTCCATCAAACGTTTTTTTGCAATGGCTTTTGGTATTTTTCCGTCCAGATGGAAGGACATGCTTTCAGGTTCATCACTGTAGATAAAAAAACCAACCCTGTCCATCTTTGTCTGTTTTAAAAAGTTTTTCAATTCATTTAAATCTTCTTCCCCTTCCCCGGGGAAACCCAGAAGAAAAGTTGATCTTATTATAGCTTCAGGTATTTCTCTTCTTATCCCCTCAATTAATTTAATAAAACTTTTTGAACTCCCTCCCCTCTCCATTTTCTTTAAAACATTTTTTGAAGTATGCTGAAAGGGCAAATCAAAATAGGGAAGAATCCTCTTTTCTTTTTTCATCAATTCCAGAATTTCAAAGGGAAATGCCTCAGGGTAAAGATAAAGAAGCCGTATCCAGGGATAACTTGTTTTGTAAAGAAGCTCTTCCAGCAACTCTTTCAGCATCTTTTTTCCATATAGGTCTTTACCATAACTGGAAGTGTCCTGAGCAATAAGGATAAGTTCAAAAATTTCACTTTCTTCAAGGTTTCTTGCCTCTTCCACTATTTCCTCTATTTTTCTGCTCTTAAAAGGACCCGTCAAAAGAGGGATTATGCAAAAAGAACATTTATGGTCACACCCTTCTGCAATTTTCAAATATCCATAACTTTTAGTTGAAAGGATTCTTTCCCCTTTTTTAAGAAATTTTTCCATATTTTCAGAGGAAATTACTTCATCAATAAAGGTATATTCTTTTTTTAATTCTTCTTCAAAAAAGGAAGCCATACAGCCAGTAAAAACTATTTTTTTTAATTTTCCATTCTTTTTCAGGTCTCCAAGGTATTCAAGATTTTGAAGGGTCTCTTCTTTTGCATCCTTTATAAAGCCACAACTTAAAAGAAATGCAACCTCTGCTTCTTCTGGTACTGTCAGATCATATCCAGAAGAATGGAGATATCCTAAAAGCTTTTCGGAAAGCACCAGATTCTTCGGACAGCCCAGATAAATTACACTGGCTTTTTTCATCCATAAATTATAAAATAAAAATATGAAATTTTCCTATCTTGTTTTAGGTTGTGGAAGAGTGGGAAGGGCAATCTGTCTTTCTTTAAAGAAAAAAGGCAAAAAAGTATA
>JBBFMJ010000365.1:0-1920 GCA_037478515.1 Thermoanaerobaculia bacterium | reverse complement strand
CTTCAATAATTAAAATTGTTTTCCCTTCTCCCTTGGATATTTCTCCATATTGCATTTTTTCTTCATATTCAATTGGAATTTCTTTTTTTATGGGTAAGTAAATATGAAAAGTAGTTCCAAACCCCAAAGAACTTTTTACATCAATAAAACCATTATGATTTTTTACAATGGCATAAACAAGAGAAAGCCCCAAGCCAGTGCCTTTGCCCAATTCTTTTGTGGTAAAAAAGGGCAAAAAAATGCTTTTTAAAACTTTCTCATCCATCCCTATTCCATTGTCTGAAACCTCAATTAAGATATAGTCATCAAAAGTGGCATCGGGAAACTTCTCAGCTAATTTTTCACCAGAAACTATATCTGTTTTTATAAATATTTCCCCTCCCTTTGGAAGCGCATCTCTTGAATTTACAAGTAAATTTAAAATTGCCTGGTGTATTTGATTTCCGTCACATAAAATAATTGGAAGATCTTTTCTCAAATTTAAATTAATTTTTATATATCTTGGAAAGGTTTCAAAGGTAAGTTTTTGAAGTTCCATAATTATTTCATTTATATTACAAGGGGAAATTTCTGGCTCTGTTTTTCTTGAAAAGGTTAAAAGTTGTTTTACCAGTGAAATTCCTCTATGGGATGAATCTTTAATTGCTTTTATGTACTCTTTGTGTTCCTGAATGCAAGTTGAAGGATTATAGGTTCTTTCCAAAAGTTCCGAATGACCCAGTATGATATTTAAGATATTATTAAAATCATGGGCAATCCCACCAGCAAGAGTTCCTAAACTTTCAAGAGTCTGTGCCTGCCTTAAGTTTTCTTCCAGAAACTTTCTTTTTGTTTCATCTAATAGGTAACCAATAATTTGGATAAGGTTTCCATATTCGTCAAAAATCCCAACAAAGTTTGCCAATATTTCAAGAACTGTTCCATCCAACTTTTTCATCTTTATTTCAAGGTTTTCAACCTTTTTATTTTCTTTAATTAAAGAACATACTTTTTCTCTTTCTTCAGGATTGACAAATAGTTCCCCCATATTTTTCTTTAAAGCCTCCTCCAGAGAAGAAAAGCCAAAAATTTTTAAAAAGGCAGGGTTGCAAGTCAATATTTTCCCCTCCTCAGTGGAAATATAATCTGCAGTTAAATCACTCATAAAAAAGGTTTCATACCTTTCTTTCATTTCTTTTATTTCAATTTCCTTCTTTTGAATATCTGTAACATCGTAAATTATTGACTGAATACAATTTTGATCTCTGAACCTTATAGGAAATAGATTTAAAATTATTTCTATAGGTTCTCCATTTTTTTTCTTGCCTAATACTTTGTAATTGCTTATATATCCTTCTTTCTCTAATAGATCAATAATTTTCTTTCTTTCCATTGGGTTAAAATACAACTGGCTTGCATTTCTAATCTTCTCAAACTCTTGCTTGGTATAATTTAAACTTTTTAAAATTGATTTATTATAGTAAATTATTTCGCCTTCTTTGTTGGTTATTAAAATACCAACATTTAAATTTTCCATCAGCTTAAAATATCTTTCCTCGCTTTCCCTTGCTTTCATTTCTGCTTGAACTCTTTTTGTTATATCCCTTCCCATTGCAATTTCACCCACAATTTTATCATCTTTATACAATGGAACTGCATTTATTTCTGCCCATTTCTTTTTTCCTCCTTTTGTAATCACAGGAAATACAACTGAATATAATTTTTCTCCTTTAAAGACCTTTTGAGTTTCAATAATTAATGTATCTAAAAAAGAGGGGTCAACAATATTTAGTTCATAAAATTTTTTCCCTATAAGTTCTTCTGGTTTGTATCCAAGCCAGTATGTGATTGAAGGGGAAACATCCAGAAATTTGAAATCTTTATCAATTGTGTAAATTACATCTGCTGAATTTTCAAAAATCATTCTATATTTTTTTTCAC
>JBBFMJ010000364.1:0-1924 GCA_037478515.1 Thermoanaerobaculia bacterium | reverse complement strand
GATATTGCTGTTGATGTCTTTAAATCCCACTATTGGAAGCTGATACAAGAAAAATATGGTTTCAAAAAGACAGGTGACGCGCTCTTTAAATCCCACTATTGGAAGCTGATACGGGTAAAGCAACCGAAATATATTTATATAAAAACATCTTTAAATCCCAAAGAGTATGCTTCAGGAAAGGAATTCTGTGCTTCCTTGGAATCAATTTTATTCCAGACCAGGAAGACCCTTTTATTTTTTTTCCTCAGTAATTTTGAAATCTCCTCATCCAGAGCAGTAATTCCTTCCTTTCCATCCAGAAGAAAAAGTATAAGGTCTGCCTCCTCTATGGCATAGAAAACCTGTCTTCTTATTAGTTCTGAAAACTCTTCTTCTCCAAAATCAATTCCTCCAGAATCAATGAGTTGCCATTTTCCAAACTGATGGCTTATAAGGTCTCTGGTCATACCTGGTGATGGATGCACCAGTGCCTTTCTTTTTCCAACCAGTTTATTAAATAGGGTGGATTTTCCCACATTTGGTTTTCCTACAATAATTACATTTTTCATTTTCAGGGAATTACTTTTATCATTGTTTCCTGGGGAACTCTTGAGGTAACCTTCCAGATGCCATCAATTTTTTTCAATTGATATATAACATTCAACTCCATATTTGGGTTATCTTCTTTTCTTTCCCTTGTTTTAAAATCATAATAGGAGACAACCCAGATTTCCTTTGTCTTGGCAAACCCATTGTTTACCTGAAAAACATCCAGGTAGGTGATTTTGAATTCTTTAAGATAGGGCTCTATGTGATACCCCTGCCCCCACATATTTAACATGGTTCTTTTTGTTTGTTCAATTTCATGCTCCGAAGCCACGGGCCAGAGGAGGGATGGGTCGTCTTTGGAATAAGCCAGAGTCAAAAATTTAAAATATTTTTGAAACATCTTTTCTATTTCTTTTTTTTCCTTTTCTTCAATTTTTCTATCACTACAAGCAAAAATTAATAAAAAGATAAACAAAAAAACCCTTTTCATATCAAAAAACCACCTCCAGAAGCATAACGGTTACATTATCAGGGGCTCCCCTTTTTAAAGTTTCTTCCACAAGCCTATCGGTACAAATTTCTAAATTCCTTTCCCTCTTTAAAATCTCTTCAATTAAATCTTCAGAAACCACAGTATTCAAGCCATCTGTGCAGAGGAGAAAACGATCACCCTTTTCTATGGAAAGGTCTGCAATATCCACTGAAATCTTTGAGGCACCTCCCAGGGCTCTGGTTACCACATTTTTTAAAGGATGATGCTGGGCTTCTTCCTTGGAAAGATAGCCAAGTTTAATCTGTTCCTGTACCCAGGAATGGTCTTCAGTCAAAGGTTTAAGTTTTTCCTCCTTGAAAAGATAAAGCCGAGAATCGCCCACATGGGCATAACTGACCTTTTTATTATTAAAAAGACAGGCAACCACAGTAGTTCCCATACCAGAGAGATATTTTTTTTGTTCTGCATATTTTATTATCTTTCCATTGGCATAGGAGAGAGCACCAAGCAAGCGGTTCCACTCAAAGGGGAAATCCTTTTTGAAGGAAACAGGCATCTTCTTGGGGCTATTGCCTGTCTTTATCATATACTCTTTAATGGACTGGCAGGCAATACTTGCAGCCACTTCCCCTGCTTCATGCCCACCCATTCCGTCCACTACAAGAAAAAGCCCCAGTTCTGGCTCACAAAGGTAACTATCTTCGTTTTCTTCCCTTAAAAGCCCCTTATGGGATTTTACTGCCCAATTTATTTTTGGAATCATCCACTCCTCTCCAATCTCATCTTAAAAAGCCTCAATGCCATCTTTTGAACAGTGTCTGGAACATTCTTTTCGTTGGAAAGATCCCTTAAATCCTTTTTTGTCAATCGGTTTAAAAGGTTTAAAGTTATCCCCACAGGAGT
>JBBFMJ010000363.1:0-1928 GCA_037478515.1 Thermoanaerobaculia bacterium | reverse complement strand
ATCAGATACCTTTTATGAATCAGAGACCCAGATACCACCACTGATTTTAAGAAAAAAATGCACTTGTGGAGGGGTTGTGGAGGTTATAGTTGCCTCTTCTCCCACTTTGGTAGTTGAATTTTGTTCAAAATGCCATGGTTATCTACGCAAATACATGAGAACATCTTAGAAATAGTTTCAAATGTTTTGAATATAGTCAAAGGGGTATACTAAAACTTTCAGAAAAAATATTTTAAGCCCATCCTTGACAGGAATTAAGTTATAGTGTAAAATTTTAGGAAAATTAAAAAAAAGGAGAAATTATATGGGACTTATAACAAGAGAAGAAGCATTAGAATACCATTCTATGGGGCGTAAAGGAAAAATTGAAGTAGTTGTAACAAAGCCCTGCATCACTCAAAAACATTTGTCCCTTGCCTACACACCAGGGGTTGCAGTCCCCTGCCTTGAAATTGAAAAGGACCCAGACCTTGCCTATGAATACACTGCCAAAGGAAACCTGGTGGCAGTTATTTCCAATGGTACAGCTGTTTTAGGCCTTGGTGACATTGGAGCCCTTGCTGGAAAGCCAGTTATGGAAGGAAAAGGGGTATTATTTAAAAGATTTGCGGACATTGATGTCTTTGACATCGAGATCAATTCCAAGGACCCAGATGAGGTAATTAAGGTTTGCCAGCTTTTAGAACCAACCTTTGGGGGTATAAATCTTGAAGACATTAAAGCACCTGAATGTTTTTACATTGAAGAGACCTTGAAAAAGACAATGAAAATCCCCGTTTTCCACGATGACCAGCATGGAACTGCCATTATTTCTGCTGCTGGCTTGATTAATGCTCTGGAACTAGTGGGAAAAGCACCCGACCAGGTAAAAGTGGTATTTTCTGGTGCAGGGGCTTCTGCCATTGCCTGTGCTAATCTTTATATCAAATTAGGAGTAAAAAGAGAAAATATTTTAATGGTAGATACCGTAGGTGTTATCTATAAAGGAAGAAAAGAAAAAATGAATGAATACAAGGAGCAATTTGCACAGGAGACAAAAGCAAGGACTTTGGCAGATGCAATGAAAGGCGCTGATGTCTTTGTGGGGCTTTCATCAAAGGGTCTTGTCACAAAGGATATGGTTAAATCAATGGCAAAAAATTGTATTGTCTTTGCTATGGCAAATCCAGACCCTGAAATTTCTTACGAAGACGCCACCGATGCCAGAAAAGATATAATTATGGCAACGGGAAGGTCTGATTATCCAAATCAGGTAAACAATGTTTTAGGATTCCCCTTTATTTTCAGGGGTGCCCTTGATGTAAGGGCAACTGCAATAAATGATGAAATGAAACTTGCTGCTTCCAAGGCACTGGCAGCTCTTGCCAAGGAAGATGTACCTGATTCCGTCATTAAAGCCTATGGTGGAAAACCAATAAAATTTGGAAGGGAGTACATAATTCCAAAACCCTTTGATTACAGAGTTCTTTTATGGGAAGCCCCGGCAGTGGCAAAGGCAGCAATGGAAACAGGAGTTGCCAAAAAGCCCATTAAAAATTTTGATGAATATGTAAAATCCCTGGAAAAGAGGATTTTCAAATCCAAGGCAATCCTCCATCCTCTCTTTGAAAAGGCAAAGGCATCCCCAAAGAAAATTGTACTTCCAGAAGGAGAAAATGATAAGATAATAAGGGCGGCAAAGCAGGCAATAGATGAAGGGATTGCAAAACCAGTCCTTTTAGGAGACAAAAAGGTTATTGAAACAAAACTGGAAGAGCACAATGTGGATAAAAAGGAAGTCACCGTAATAGATCCAAAGGATTCACCAAAACTTGAAACTTATGCCAAAAAGTTCCACGAAATGAGAAAAAGAAGAGGGATAACCTACAATGAAGCAATGGAACTTATGCAAAAACCAAATGTTTATGGCTGTATGATGGTACAGGAAG
>JBBFMJ010000362.1:0-1949 GCA_037478515.1 Thermoanaerobaculia bacterium | reverse complement strand
AAGATATAAGGGCAGTGATTATAAAACCAAAGTATGAAATTAAGGCAAAAATCCCCCTTTCAGGTAGGATTTGAAATATATTTGAATGGAAATGAGGAATTCTTTCCCTAATTCCACCTTCCTCTTTAAAAAATATATAATCCTTTTGGGGAATACCAAGCCCGAAACCCGTTATGGGTTTTTGAAGAAAAATGTTAAAGGATGCCTTCCACATCATAAGCCGGTCAAAATTTGTCTTATCTTTCAAATCAAAAATTGAAAAAATCCTCTTTCCCACCGTATCGGGCAGAAATATAAAAAGAAGGAGGGGGATTAAAAAAAACAAAATTAAATACTTTTTATTAAAAAAAAGTAAAAGAAAAAACAGGATGGCAAAAAGCCCTATCCAGGTATTTCTTGTTAAACTTAAAAAGATAGGTGGAATTGTAAAAAGGGCTCCTAAAAAGGAAATCCTTTTAAATTTTTTATTTTCCCCTAGCATAAAATAGGAAACCAATACTGCAAAATATATAAGCAAAAAGCCAGAATAAGTCATATAATGGCTCTGGAGGCCATGGATTCTATAATTTTTATCCCCAATCCCTTTAAAAAAGTACTCCCCAATACCGTATAGGGATAAAAAAATAGAAGGAATGATGAAGGCAAAGATAAGTTTATCATTTTTTATCTTTTTGGAAAAATAAATCAAAGACAAAAAATAGGCAATGAAATTTAATACCTCCTTCCCTTCTCCAAGGGACCTATAAAAATCAATTGAAAAAATAATGGAAAAAATTGTGAAAATTACATATAAAATTAAAAAAGAAGTTTGAAAATCAATTTCTGGAAGCTTTTCTTTTAAGATAATTAAAGAGAAAAATAAAAGTAGCAAAAAAAAATTCCCTAAAGCAATAAAGGGAAAAAAGAGGAGGGATATGAAAAATATTAAATTTAAGTTATTTTTAAGGAATAAATGCATCTTCTATGAGCATAACTGGAATATCAGAGACAATGGGATAAACTCTTTTGCATTCTATACATTGAAGCCCTTCTTCAACATAGATTTTTTCCTCTGGAAGGCGCTGTTTAAACTTTTCTTCTATTTCCCTGGCTTTCTTTTCCTCTATTTTTACTACTTCCAGGTCCTTTTTACATAAAGGACAGGCAAGGATTTCCAGAAGTTCTCGATCAATGGACATAGCTTCTCCTTTTAAACTATTTTAGTTTAAATTTTACCATTAAAATTTGTACAGAGCAAGAGAAATATGTTTGAAACATTATTTTTATTTTAGACAAAAATAAAATCCTAAAATATAATAATCCATTTTGCTCTAAATTGCTATCTATCTGCAGTGTCATGACCTATTTCAACCATTGCATTTTTACTGCAAAGGAGAAAAGCCATCGAAGCAACTAAAAAGAGAGCAGCAGAGCAGTAGTTGGCATTTAGCATTTGGCATTTAGGGAGAGGATTTGTAGCCGCAAGCTTTAGCTTGCGTTTGACATATGCAGCGCAACAGTCAGTAGGGGCTGGCTTTACGCCAGCCCGCTGCCCCTTGCCCATAAAAAATCTCCCTATCCCAAAGGGAGACACAGAGGGATTTGGTTTTAAATGTTTCTATCTCTTCAAAAAGGCATCAATTAAAACAAAAATTTTGCCATAAATGACCACTTTTACTTCTGCACTTCTGCTCTGCTGCGCTTCTGCTCTTTTGATAAGGGAGATATATAGGGATTTGATTTTAAAAATCCCACTTACTCTCCCTTTATTCAAAGGGGGATATTATTCAAAAAATTCTTATAAAAAAATCTCCCTTTCCCAAAGGGAGAATGTAGGGGCTGTGCTTGATACAGTCCGTTTTTAAAGGTTATTATATTAAATTATCTTCTTAAATTATGGAAAAATGACTTATTTCTGTTTAAAATAAAATTCCACTTGACAAGGGCATTTTTTTTATGGTAAATAAGAA
>JBBFMJ010000361.1:0-1952 GCA_037478515.1 Thermoanaerobaculia bacterium | reverse complement strand
ATCAGTGGTGGCAAGAGAGCCCTGGGCTATGTTATCGGGATAGAATACAAAGAAGAAAAGTGAAAGAAGGGCTTCAGTTTTTCCAAAATTTTTGAGGACGAAGAGATATAATAAAATCGAAAGGGAAAGGGTTATAAAAATTGTTGAAAATCTTGAAATATTTAAGGCAATAAGATTCCCATTATTAAAATAAAATCTGGCTCCAAAACGAATTTGATCTCCTTTTTGCCATGCTTGAGTTTCATAATCATTTTTATATCCAGAGATAAAAAGTGGAAGTGCCATAAGGTATTTTGAAAGGGGAGGGTGTTCTAAATTTAATCTAAAATCCCCTTTTTCCAGGTATGAAAGACCTGCAGGGGGATAAACAATTTCATCAAAGGTCATAGAATTTTTAAAATTGGAAATTGTTAAAAGGAAGAATTCCAGAAATAGTAATATAAAGAGAATTATGTTTTGAAGATTAAACTTCTTCAATTTTTTTTAGGAAATTTTTATTTATATAATGTACCAGTTTTTCGCTATGGAGTTGAAAAAAGGTCCCTCCCTGATTGATAAAATCGATTACCCTGCTTTCATAAAGTCCCCCGAAGATTTTTATTTTTCCCTTGTATATCCTCCCATCTTCCATCTGGACTTCCACTTCCACTTCTCTGGTAGGTGGGGTTCCTTCATTTTTGTCCACAAAAATAATTTCAGGGCTCACGGATATGGTTTCTATAAATTTTTTTGACATTAAAATTACCCTTCCAGAGTAAGCAAGTTTTATGGGAACAAATTCTCTCTTGTCAATATTTAAAAATTCATCAAAGGTCTCAACCCCTGGCTTGAAGGAAGATGCCTCTGCCAGAAAAACCTCGCAGTCCTCCTCTCCTGAATGGTGTACAAAGACCTTGCAGGGGACTTTAATTCTGGGAACTTTTATATCCATTTTAAAACTTAAAAACAAAACCCAAGGAAAATTCTGTGGTTACCAGTTCCTCTTCCCACCTCCAGCAGTCATCGTCATCCCAGCAATCATCATTTTTATTTAAATTAATAAAATATGCTCTCAGGTCAGTTCTCAAAGCAAAGTTATCTGAAAAGTAAATTTTAAACCCTCCTCCCCAGTTCCAGGAAAATTTTGTATCTGAAATGTTATATCTTTCCATATCAGCGGTATATGAAGGATACCGTAAGGTAGTAGCCCCTATTCCAATTGTAAAAAAGGGTGAAAATGCCCCGTCGCCAAACTGGAAAAGAAAATTTCCATGATAGTAATAGAGATCAAAGTTATCTCCATCGGTGGTATCTGACTGGGTTCCTGCCAAGGTAAACTCAATGGCAAAATGTTCCTCAAAGAAATAACTACCCCTCATACCCAAAAGGAAGGAGTCATTTAGTTCCTTTTCTTCAGTGTATCCATATCTCTGGTGGATTACAAAATTGTCTCCGAGGTGGGTTCCGGCAAAAAATTCAAATTCTGAAGTTCCCTCCCTCAAAAAAGAGAAACCTAAAGATGAAATAGACAGAAACAAAAATAGAAAATATTTTCTCATATTTCCTCCTCTTTTCTTTCAAAAATAAAATATCTCATGTTATTATTATAAAGGTAAAATTGTATTATGTCAAAGGTAAGATTGGATTTATTGCTCCTTCAGAGGGGTCTGGCCTCTACAAGGCAGAAGGCACAGGCAATTATAAGGGCTGGGCTTGTCTATACAAAAGACAGGGTTCTGGATAAACCAGGTCTTCTGCTGGATGAAAAAGTTGAAATTTTTATAAAAGAAAAGCCAAAATATGTTTCTCGAGGGGGCTTAAAACTGGAAGGGGCAATAGCCCATTTTGGTTTGAGTGTGGAGGGGTTTATATGTCTGGATGTGGGCTCTTCCACTGGTGGTTTTGTGGACTGCCTTTTAAAATCTGGGGCAAAAAGGGTATATGGAATTGATGTGGGAAAAAACTTGCTGGAT
>JBBFMJ010000360.1:0-1958 GCA_037478515.1 Thermoanaerobaculia bacterium | reverse complement strand
CTCAGATTTGGATACAAATATGAGTTTTGACAATCCTTATAATAAGGATTTAAGGTGTATAAAGGTAAAGGAAGAAAAGGATCCCCTTCCCTTTGGCTGGGCATTGGACAATTCTGGAATAAGTAAAGGATGGCTCTTTTCAGAGGATGCAAATGTATTAGTTCCAATTTTATATGGAATTGAAAGGGAAGATGTAAAGGAAAAATATCCCCAATATCCTGATAGTTTACATTCTGGATTTTCTGTTGTCTATGACATTTCAAATTTAGAAGATGGGGTATATGAATTTACATTGCGAATAATGGCAAAGGACTTCCAAGTCCTTGACTTTGGTCCTTTTAAAATTAAAATTGAAAAAAAGCACAAAAGACCCTTTTAATTTAAAATTTTAAATTTAAAAAAAATTATTTTTTTAAAAATTAGAAAGTAATGTTATAATTATTAAAAGAAAATATTTTTTTATTAGATTGGAATTTAAAATTAAGATTTATTAATTTAAAGGGGGTAATATGAAGGATTTATTGTTAGAACTTATAAGGAAAACATCGGCATTTCTTCCGCCAGATGTGGAAGATACAATCAAAACATTATCAAAATGGGAAGATGAAAACTCAATGGCTTCCTTTGCCATGGACCTGGTTCAAAAAAACTCTAACCTTGCAAAGCAAAGATCCCTCCCCATCTGTCAGGATACAGGGACAATTACTTTTTATGTAAAAAAACCCGAGGGCTTTTCTGAAAAAAAATTTATAAAAGATGCAGAAAAGGCAGTGGAGGAGGCAACAAAGATTGGATATTTAAGGCAAAATTCAGTAGATTCCATTACTGGGAAGAATCCAGGGAATAATTTGGGACCTGGAAGCCCTGTTTTTTATTTTGAAGAATGGGAAAATGATGATATTGAAATAAAACTCATTTTAAAGGGTGGAGGATGTGAAAATTGCTCCATTCAATATTCTCTGCCTGCTTTGGTGGAAGGGAAAAAGGTAGGAAGGGATTTAGAAGGTGTAAGAGCAGTTATTTTGGATGGAATTTTTAAGGCACAGGGAAAGGGATGTGCCCCTGGTTTTATTGGTATCTGTATTGGAGGTGACAGGGCATCTTCTTATTCTTTTGCAAAAAAGCAGCTTTTGAGAAAGATTGAAGATGTAAATCCAGACCCAAAACTTGCTCAACTTGAAAAGAGGATTTTTGAAGAAGCAAATAAATTAAATATTGGACCTATGGGATTTTCTGGAAAATTTACCATTGGAGGATGCAAAATTGGTTCCCTTATGCGCCTTCCCGCTTCCTTTTTTGTCTCCATTGCCTATATGTGCTGGGCTTTCAGAAGAAGGGGGGTACTGCTTTCAAAAGAAGGAAATGTCAAGGAATGGCTTTATGAAAGGGAAGAAGAATTTAAAGATATTGATAAATTAGATGTAAAATTTGAACCAAAAGGGGATGTAAAGGTCTTAAAAACCCCATTGAAAGAAGAAGATGTCAGAAATTTAAAGGTTGGGGATATGGTACTGCTTAAAGGTCAGGTCTTCACAGGAAGGGATGCAGTCCATAAATATTTATATGAAGGTGGGGAGCTTCCTCAAATAAAGGGTGGGGTAATTTACCATTGTGGTCCTGTGGTTGTTGAAAAAGGTGGTTCCTTTGAAGTTGTGGCTGCAGGTCCTACAACTTCAATAAGGGAAGAGCCTTATCAGGGGGAAATTATTAAAAAATTCGGAATTAAAGGCGTAATTGGAAAAGGTGGAATGGGGGCAAATACTTTAAAGGCAATGAAAGAAAATGGGGCTGTATATTTCCATGCAATTGGAGGGGCAGCTCAAATTTATGCAATCTTGACAAAAAAGGTAAATGGGGTATATCTAAAAGAATTTGGCTCCCCGGAAGCCGTCTGGGACCTGGAAGTGGAGGGCTATCCACTGGTGGTCACAATGGATGCTCAAGGAAATAGTTTGCAT
>JBBFMJ010000359.1:0-1969 GCA_037478515.1 Thermoanaerobaculia bacterium | reverse complement strand
TGGGTCTTTATAAGAAAGAAGCCTCGTTTCTATGTATAATCTTTTTCCTTTTACCAAAGCATAATCCTCAAAAAGAAGGGGCTTTTTGGATTGAAAGCTCTTCTTTAGATTTTCAATAAACCTTTTTCCTTCTTCAGGAAAGAGCTCATCAACTCTTTTCCCCTCTATTTCTTCAGCTTTCTTGCCTAAAAATTCCAGTCCTTTTTTATTTACAAAAAGGACCTTGAAGTTTTCATCAATCTGAAAATAAATATCACCAGAAAGGTCAGCTATAACTTTATAAATATTCTCCTCCTTATTATTTTCTGCATATCCTTATAATTAAAACAAAAGCCATAGCTATTTTATTCTCAATCTATAATACCAAATTTTAGGTATTTGTCAAGAGGAATATTGTGTGTAAAAATGTTACACTTCTTTTTTCTTTTTTAGATAAATGTTATAAAAAATTATTCCAAAAAGGGAAATTATTCCCAGGAAGGAAACTATAAGCCAGAGGAGGAAAATCCTTGGCTGCAGATTATTTTTTGCTGGATTTTCAACAAAGGCCTTAAAAAGGTATCCTCCAAAGGGGGCTCCAATTATGGTTCCAAAGGCAAGGGGTAGATTTGCATAGCCAAGATAGAGCCCTTCCTTTCCCTTAGGAGATATTGAGCCAATGTATTGATATACCCTTGGAGATGTGAGCATTTCACCAATTGCCATTGATCCAATTGAAATTAAAATTATAAAACCTCCCAGTGGTATATTTAAAATTCCAGTTTCTTTAGAAATGGACAGACCAAATAAAGGAGGTATAAGATTTAATGATACACCTAAAATTGTTATTATAATGCCTAAAATTATGGATATTATGGCTCCAAGATTTTTTGAAATTTTTGTAATTAATAGTTGAAAAAGGACAATCATCACAGGATTTACCAGGGTATAAAGTTCTACAGGGGCATCTTTGTCAATAAATCTTAAAAATAAAGGTATTAAATTATAAATTTGAACATAAATTGCCCAGAAAAATCCAATGGAAACCAGGAAAAATATAAATTTTATGTCTTTTAAAACCAGAAACATATTTATGATTGCCTCTTTTAATGTCTTTGGCTTTTCTTTGGCTTCCCCTTCTGGCTCTCTATAAAGAAAGATTGAAGCCAGAAATCCAAGAAGGGCAAAGGAAGTTGCCACAATGGAAAAAATGGAGGGTATTCCAAGGCGTATTCTAAAGTTATAAGAAATAATTCTTCCAATCATTGAGCCAATGTTTATGGTCATATAAAAAATTCCAAAACCCAGAACAGGGTTGAAACTGGCTGTCTTCTGGACAGTTCCAGAGATACAGGGCTTGACAAAGGAGCCCCCAATTCCAATTAAAAGAATACTTATGGTCACAGGAATTGTAAAATCATTGGATATTTTCCATATTTTTTGAGCATTTCCAAGGAAAAAATAGCCCAAAAATAGTAAAATAAAGCAGAAAACCAAGCTTTTTTTAAATCCATATTTGTCTGCAAGGGTTCCAGAGAGGGGTGGTAGAAAATACAAAAGGCCCCAGAGGATGGTTCCATTTAAAAAGGTTGCCTTTACAGGGTCCATATTAAGGGTTTCGTGGAGGTAGATAACCACAAAGGAAGCCACTGCATAATAGGCAGCCCTCTCTAATAATTCTATAAAATTAGCACTCCAGAATACAAAGGGAAATTTTTTCATAGAGTTGATTTTATCAGATTTTTAAATTTTAAACTATTTTTCCTTTTCTTCCTTTGCCTTTTTTAATGCTTCTTTAAATTTTTCTTCCAGAAGACGCTCTTTTTCTTTGAGGTTTTGTATTTCTTTCTGGAAAATATCCTCCGCTTTGCTTTTTTCTTCTTTGATTGCCTTAAGGCGGTCTTCTAAGGTTTGGGTTTCCTGTACCTTTGGTTTTGTTGCAAGGAGGATATTTCCTGTTTTTTTATCAATTACCAGCTCTGTTTTACAT
>JBBFMJ010000358.1:0-1999 GCA_037478515.1 Thermoanaerobaculia bacterium | reverse complement strand
AAAAATTTCAAAAAAGAGCATTTTATAAAATTTTAGAGGACTTCCATATGTTCCAAAAGTATTTTAATACCTATCAGGATCAGAATAATACCTCCAAAAATTTCTATTTTTCTTCCAAAAAAATGTTTTAATTTTCTCCCAAAAATGAAGCCCAGGAGGGTGACTAGAAAAGTTGTAAATCCAAAAAGTAGAACAGGCATTATTATGCCATATCCCAGGAGGGAAAGGGTAAAACCAATTCCAAAGGCATCCAAAGAAGTGGCAATGCTCAGAGAAAACAGGTATTTAAACTGAAAGTAATTTATTTCATTTTTTATATCTTCCTTTTCAAAGGACTCAATTATCATTTTAATACCAATAGCCATTAAAATAAAAAAGGCAATCCAGTGGTCCAGGGATTTAATCCATTGGAAGGCAAATTTTCCAATGGTATATCCCACAAGAGGCATTATACTCTGAAAAACTCCAAAAAGAAGTGCCATTTTTAAAATGTTTTTTCTTAAGATACTTTTTTCTTTAAAGGCAATGGCACAGGAGACAGCAAAGCAATCCAGGCTTAAAGATATAGAAATAAAAAAAAGAAATATTTTATTTAAAACCATAAGTTATAAAATTTTATCACAGGGGAATAAATTTTTAAAAATTGCTGTTAAATTTAATATGAAACTACAGACCACAGTTAAAGAAATTTTAAGCAAAAAAGGTAATGAAGTATTTTATATCTCCCCAGAGAACAGTGTTCTTCAGGCACTTCAACTTATGTCTGAAAAGGATGTGGGTGCCCTTCTGGTTGTGGACCAGGAAAAAAAGGTTTTGGGTATTTTTTCTGAAAGGGATTATGCAAGAAAGTGTATACTGGAAGGGAAATCTTCTAAGGATACAAAGGTTTCAGAACTTATGGTTACAAAGGTTTATTTTATAACTCCCGAAGATAAAGTGGAAGATGTAATGACCCTTATGACTGAAAAAAAGATAAGACATCTGCCAGTATTTGACGGCAATGAACTTGTTGGAATTATAAGCATTGGGGATGTGGTAAAGTCGATAATTGAAGACAAAGATTTCATTATTAAAAATTTGGAAAGATACATTAAAAGTGGCTAATTCAGAAAAAAATTTCGGAAAGCTTTATTATAATTTGATTATAAACCAGCATTCCCTTTTCAGTGATTTTTATAAAATCTCCGCTTTTTTCCAGAAAACCCTCTTTAATAAATTCAGATAATTTTTCCTTTTTAGATTTATTGAACTTCCAACCCTCACAAGTTCTCAATGAAAGAATAAATTTTTCCCATTCCATATCGTTTTTGCTCAAGTTTTCTAATTTGTGAAAGGAGAGTTTTCCTTTCATTAAATTTTTAATGTAGATTTCCAAATTTTCAGTATTTTTAAACCTAAAATTTTTTAGAAAACTGTGCGCAGAGGGTCCAAAACCCATATATTTTTTCCCCTTCCAGTAGCCCAGGTTGTGTCTGCACTGGAAGCCCTCCTTAGCAAAATTGGAGATTTCATAATGGATATATCCCTTTTTCTTTAAAAAATTCCAGGCAAATTCTAAAAGTTCTGCCTTTTTTTCATCCTTTTCCATCAAATTTTTATTCTTTTTCATTTCCAGAGGATAGAGAGAAAGATGAGGGGTAGAGTAAGAGGTTATTTCTTCAAGAGTATCCTTTAGAGTTTTTTTTGACTGCCCCTTAATTCCCACAATCAAATCACAATTGAAATTTTCAGTTTTTTCTTTTAGGATTTTTAAAACTTTGAGGGCTTTTTCTTTACTGTGTCTTCTTTTTAAAGTTTTAAGTTCAAATTCATTCAAGCTCTGTACTCCCAGGGAAAATCTATTGATTCCTTTTTCAAGGTAAGCAGAAGTTTTTTTTTCATCTATATCTTCAGGATTGCATTCTATGGTAATTTCATATTCTTTTTTTTTATTAAATTTTGATAATATGGAAGAAATTTCTTCTGGCTCTAAAATTGAAGGGCTTCCCCCTCCAAAAAA
>JBBFMJ010000357.1:467-2002 GCA_037478515.1 Thermoanaerobaculia bacterium | reverse complement strand
ATTGCCATTTCAGAATCAAACAGGTAAAAAAATAAAACAGGTGAAATTTTCCATCCCAGAAAAAGCGTCCCAAAAAGGGGTATAAAATTGTTTAATAAAATTAAAATATTTTGCCCTTTTAAAAATCCCATAATGTTAAAAATATCCTATAAAAAATATAAAAAATCCCAGTTTAAGTTAAAATTTAAATTTAATATTCAAAATAAGAGGGGTTTTCCTTCAGGAAAGTCACAAATTTTTTGACAATTTCAGGGTCGTACCGAACCCCTGAACTGCTAATTATGTATTCCAGTGCAAGGTGGTGGGACCAAGCCGACCTGTAAGGTCTGTCATGGGTTAAAGCATCCCAGCAATCCAGGACTGCAAAAATCCTTGCTTCAATGGGTATCTCTTTTCCTTTCAAGCCCTCGGGATAGCCACTTCCATCCCATCTCTCGTGATGAAAATAGGGAATTACTACTGCCTTTTTTAAAAAACTTACCCTTTCCAGAAGTTCTTTTGCAAAAATAGGATGTTTTTTCATTATTTTCCACTCTTCTTCATCCAGAGGACCTGGTTTCAGTAAAATGTTATCAGGAATTCCCATTTTTCCAATGTCATGGAGCAGAGCACCCCTTTTTATACTTATAAGTTCTCCATTTTCAATTCCACAAATTTTTGCCAGTTTTACAGTAAGTTCTGCAAGGCGGACGGTATGCCCCTGAGTTTCCCTGTCCCTGAGTTCCAGTGCTTTGGATAAAATATTTAAGGTCTCATCATAGGAGTGGGAGAGTTCCCCAGTTTTAATTTCCACTTGCTTTTCCAGATTTTTATGGGAACTTTGAATTTCAGAAAATAGTTTTTTATTTTCCACAATGCTGATAATCTGTCTTAAAAGACCAAGCAAAATTACAATAAATATAAAAAGCAGGAAAGAAGAATGGGGTTTTTCTTTCTGTTTAAGTAAAAGAAGCACAAAAACAGCAGAAAAGGAAGAATAGGCAATTATTACAGGAGCCAAAGCATAACTTTCCTTCCTCATGGGCTCATCTTTTATGCCTTGAACTTGAAAGGAAGTTAAGAAAAATTCTATGGCAGAAAGGACTATAAATACCTGGCTTGTGGGGTAACCCAGAAAGGCAAAAAGGGACCAGAATTCCTTTCTCACTAGTGCCATATACAAAAAACCCATATCGGATAGGGTTAGGATAAATAAACCATAAGCAAGGAATCTGTAGCTTTTATCAAGAAGAGGGCTTTTTTTCTTAAAAAGAAGCTTTAAGACAAACCATAAAAGGGCAGCATCACAGACAGGGGCTGCCACAAGCATTATGGATATACTTGCTGAAACCTTTGAAAGGTTTAAGAAAGGTTCCACCAGAAGATACCACAATCCAATCCCTAAGGAAAGTACAATTACCGTTATTTCAAGGAATAGATTTACTCTTTGCATTTTATTCATACCAGCAAAGGGTAAATTAATAATTCCCAAAAAAAATAGAGGATAAAAAAGGAGATAAAAAAAGTTTACAAAAATTGATTGGGGTTCTGTAGAG
>JBBFMJ010000357.1:0-457 GCA_037478515.1 Thermoanaerobaculia bacterium | reverse complement strand
TCTGATTATGTGTGAAAGAAAATCGCCTAAGGCAAAGGATAAATAGGCAAGGGAAATGGAAAGCCAGGCAAAATAGAAATCTTTTTCAATTTTTTTAATATAAAAAGCCAGAAAAAAAAGGATTAAAGTTGTTATACAGGACATTGAAACCAAAGTGTAATTGAAAATCTGATTTATAAAAAAGGATTTAGGGAAAAAAGCCAGGGTAAGGTAGATAAAAAATACGGCCAAAAGGATGGGATAAAAGAATTTCCTTGAATTTTTGACATAGTTATAAAAACTGGAAACCACTTTTTATCTCCTTTTTTTATTTCTTTTCTATTTTTTCCAAGCCATCCAAATATTTTCTCAAAACCTTTGGGATTATTACCGAACCATCCTCCTCCTGAAAGTTTTCCAGAATGGCAACAAAGGTCCTTCCCACTGCCAGTCCAGAACCATTCAAGGTATGAACATA
>JBBFMJ010000356.1:0-2004 GCA_037478515.1 Thermoanaerobaculia bacterium | reverse complement strand
AAAAAATCCTGCCTGAAGCTGGAAAGTTTTTTTATAAAATCAGTTAAATAAGGGTTTAATTTAGCTTTGTTAGGAAAAATATTTTTTAATTCTCCATCTATTTTTTCCTTTTCTTCTTTATTTACTTTAAGTTCGAATCTTGCATAGCCCTTTTGCCCTATTTCTATCCCAGCCCACCTTGCTTGGTTTGTTATCATTTCTACAATTCCACCTTCTGTAATAAAAAGAGAATCTTGGGGAAAATATTCAGGGTGGTTCTGGAGCATCCATCTGGTGCCAGCTTCAAAATCGGCTTCCTCTGCACAGGAAGCATAGTAAATTACAGGTCTTTTTAAATCCCAATTTTCCTTATGGGCTTTAAGGAAAGCATAGAGGTTGCAAAGGCCCATTGACTTCATATCCAGGGCTCCTATTCCATAGAGATATCCAAGGTGAATTACCCCATCCCAGGGATCATAACTCCAGCCGCTTCTGTCAATTACTTCTGCTGTATCCATATGATGGTGAAGTATAACAGGGGCTCCTGAAGTAGGCCCAATTCTTGCAATAAGATTAGCCTTTCCTGGCATAGATTCAAAGATTTCTGTATGGATTCCCTCCTTTTCCAGAAGCATTGCCAGAAATACAGCTGAAGAGTAGGTGTTTCCCTCTGGCTGGGAGGTGTCTATCTGAACATATTCCTTTAAAAGCTGTGTCCAGGGATGGTTTTCTGCTTCCTTCAAATTTTCCCATCTTAATTCATAGGTCTGTTCTTTTGGGAGCAGAAGGGAAATCAAAACCAGCAGGGTTGAAAAAGAAAGAAAAATAGACCAGAAATAAATCCTTAATTTCCTTTTTTCCATAGGAGGATTATAACACAAAGAAAAAGCCCAGAGACCATTAATCCTATGCCTTCTGTAAATCCTGGGGCTTTGTAAATAAACTCAATTTTATTTTCTCCTGGCTCCAGGGATACATTTAACCCTTCTGCCTTTGGGTCTGCCATTTTTGCCTCCTTTCCATTAAAAAAAACCCTCCATCCGGGGAGATTGGAATATCCTATCCATAGAATTCCCTTCTTTTTATTTTTTATTTTTATTTGAATTTTTGTGGGGTTTTCAATGTTTTGAGGTGACGGAAGGGGCTTTGCTTCTTTAGTTTCCTCTTCAAAAAACCATATATAAGTGGCATTTCTGTCAATTCGGAGCAGGTCATATCCAAAAAATCTTTTAAAATCCCCATCCTTTGGCGCTTTCATACCCGATAAAATTATATGGCTTATTCCCCATAATTTATAATCTATGTCTTCCAATTTTCTGTTTAAATAAGCTGGTTCCATTGAATCCACAGACCTGGAAAAGGCATAAGAAAAGCCCTGAAGACAGCCAAAATGGGGTTGCAGGGTTTCTATCCTGAAAAGAGTGATATTTTTATTTGCAGGATTGTATTCTGCACCAACTTCATTATGAAGCAATCTTAAAGCCCCCTGTTCTTTTAGTATCGGGGAGAGGGGTGAGTTTATGCTGCTTGGAAAATATGGGGTTATTCTATGATGGACTCCATAGTAAAGGTCTCCAAAACAGAGCAAAGGCAAAAGAAAGCACAATTTTCTGTTATTATTAAAAAGGAAAAAAAATAGAGCAAGCAAAATTGAAATTAAAACTGCGATTAATAGGTTCTTTTGCATAAGTTTGGGTTGTATGGTTATTTCCTGATAGGTTGTTCCAGAGATGTAATTCTTAAAAAGTTTTCCAGAAGTTATAAGGTTTGCTGATAGTAGGAGGAATATGGAAGTAATAACTATTATGGAGGGTGCTAGGCTTATTTTTTCAAATTTTTTAAAATTTAAAATCAAAAAAAAACTAAAAAAGATTATGAGAAATATCAAATATTTTTCAGGAAAGCGAATCGTTGAAATCAAAGGGATTTTTTGAAATGCATAGTGAAGGGGGAAATACCTTCCAAGGGAAAGTAAAAGAAAAAGGAGGGTTCCTGAAAAAAATATCCATCTGTAACGGAATGGGC
>JBBFMJ010000355.1:0-2005 GCA_037478515.1 Thermoanaerobaculia bacterium | reverse complement strand
CTATGATAAAAATAAAATTTTTGGGTGCTTGCGGAACCGTTACGGGCTCAAAATACTTACTTTCTATTTATGATAAAAAGTATTTAATTGACTGTGGTCTATTTCAGGGAAATAAGGAAACTAAGGAAAAAAACTGGCAGGCATTAAATTTTGATCGGGATGAGGTAAAGGGAATAATTTTAACCCATGCCCACATAGACCATACTGGATTTTTGCCAGTGCTTTATAGAAATCGTAAAGGTTATGAGGATTCTAATGATGAATATAAAGTTCCTATTTATTGCACCTCCTCCACAAAAGCACTTCTTCACATATTGCTCCCTGACGCAGGGCAGCTTCAGGAAGAAGAAGCAAGATATGCACAAAAGGCAGGTTATACCCAGCATGAAACTGTTTTGCCTCTGTTTACAGAAAGTGAAGCAAAAAAAGTTCTAAAATATTTGCAAGCAATTAGATTTTATGAATATTTTAAACTTGCTGAGGGAATATTTTTCAGATTTCATTATGCAGGACATATTCTCGGGGCTTCCATTTTAGAATTTAAAATTAAGATAAGGGGCAAAAAGCATAAATATATAATATTTTCTGGAGACCTTGGAAGAAGGAAAAATCCCATTTTAAAACCCCTTGACTTTTTAGAAAATGGGGATTTTCTTATAGTGGAATCCACCTATGGAGATAGATTGCACCCAGAGGAACCAGTGGAAAAAAATTTATCTGATATCATTAATGATACCTTTAGCAGAAAGGGTTGTGTATTAATCCCTGCCTTTGCTGTGGATAGAACAGAAGTTGTCCTTTACCATCTATCAAAATTAATTGAAAAAAATAAAATCCCCAGAGATATTCCTATTTTTGTGGACTCTCCTATGGCTGTGGATGCATTAAATTTATACAGGCAATTTACCTCTGAGTACAACCAGGACTTTGCCCTGCAAATCAAGGAAAAAAATCCTTTCCGTATGGATAATTTAAGACCAGTCAGAACTGTGGAAGAAAGCAAAAAATTAAATTATATAAAAGAACCCTGCATAATAATTTCTGCTTCTGGTATGTGTAATGGTGGTAGGATAGAGCACCATTTAAAATATAAGATGGTAGATGAAAGGAATACAATTCTTTTTGTGGGTTATCAAGCAGAGGGGACCAAGGGAAGGAGAATCCTGGACAATAAAGGACCTATTAATATCCATGGAATTGAATACCCCATCAGGGCAAAGGTTGCAAAAATAAACTCTTTGTCCTCCCATGCTGATTACGATGAGATACTCTGGTGGCTTGAAAATTCAAAAATTCCAGAAAAGGTCTATGTAACCCATGGTGAAGATAAGGCAAGGCAAAATCTCGTGGAGCGCTTTAAAGATAGATTTGGTATCAAAGAAATAATGGCACCGGAAGAAGGGCAGGAAGTTATTCTTTATGATTGAATTTCTTTCCAATATTTATATATTTTTAAGGGAACTCTATGAAAATTTTAAAGAAAATAAAATATTTGAAAAGGCAACTTCTCTTTCTTACATAACCTTTATTGGATTTTTTCCAGCTATGGCTGGGGTAATTCACATATATTCCTTAATATTCAAAGATTATGAAATACAAATAGAAAATTTTTTCAGGGAGACCTTTTATGTAAATCCAGATCAACTGAAGGATTTTGTTTTGGAATTTTTAGCACAGACCAGGGCTTTTGGAAATGTTGCCATTATATTTTCTTTCATAATAGCCATAAAATTGCTTTTTTCCATTGAAGGGGCAATAAATTCCATCTGGTCTGTGGAAAAAAAGAGGTCTTTTATTCAAAAATTATCTTCTTTTACCCTCATTCTTTTCTGGGGTCCCATTCTTTTTGGTTTTTTAAATACTTTTTATTATTTTTTAATTAAAAATAGCCAGTTTCCAAAGATTTTAATTTTTATCCTTCCTAAATTGATATTTTTCTTTATCTTTTCTATGGTTATAAAAATAGTGCCCATGGCTTCTGTTTCCTTTTCTTCTGCCTTTTTTG
>JBBFMJ010000354.1:0-2009 GCA_037478515.1 Thermoanaerobaculia bacterium | reverse complement strand
GGCATCAAAGGAGTTTTTAAGGCGCCCTGGCTTGAAAAATAACCTTCTAAAAATTGAAAGAAAAATTCCAAAAAGGACTAAAACTATGAAAATTTCCTTTGAAATTTGATAGGGAATTAAATATTGAACCTTTAAATTTATCCTGAAACCTTCAAGTATTAAACTCAGGGACTTCAAAGAAAATACCAGAAAACCATAAAAAATAAATAAATGGTAAAGACCTGCATATCTGTCTTTAAACATTCTATTTTGAAGAAATACAAATTTAAATAAAATTTTAAAGCGCTCCCTTATTTTTGGCTCAAATTTATAAGGGCGTGCATTTTTTAATTGAAGATATCTTTTGTACAAACTATAAGCTAAAAACAGAAAAGAAAAAATTATTAAAATCAAGGCATAGGTTAAATTTATCCCTTCCATATTCCTCCTTTCATTAAATTTTATAATTTAAATAAACTTAAAGTCAAGGAAAAGTTTTTACTGGCTCTTTTATTTTTTCAAAATTTTTTTCAATTCTTCAATTTTTAGTGCTGGTTTTTTTCTATGAATCATAGCATGGCAATTTGGACAAATCGGAATTAAATCCTTAACTGGGTCAACTTTATGCTCTTTTTTTTCTTTTGATAACTCTTTTATATGGTGAACTTGAATAAAACCTTTTCCTATCTCACCATAAGTTTTTTCAAAATCAAATCCGCATACTTTACACTGTAAACCGAGTTCTTTAATGCATTTTATTCTTGCCTTACCACTCCTTTCATACCTTTCCAGCTTAACTTCTGTTTTTTTTCCTTCAACTATTTTAAGCTTTATTTTTTTCTTCTCCTGAGTTTTTGATGGTTTATTTTTCCCAGTTTTTGATTTTCTTCTTTGATCTATTATTTTTTTAATTTCTTCCCCAATTGAATCCTCTAAAGAATATCCTGAAGCACCTAAAAACCATTTTTTTTGTGGAAACCACTCTTTTAACTCATCCCTTTTTATTATTGCTTCTTCATTTTCGTCTAAAACTTTAAATTCTATATCAGCATAATTAGCCTCTAAACCTTTCTTATATTTTTCCTCATCCCAATGTCCACCTTGAGTAACATCTGATGTAAAAACCCCATATCCAAGAATTCCAGGATCTTTATTTCCTACTCTTACAAAAAAGAAATTGTCACCTTTTTTAATTGATTTATTTGTACCAGTTGCCCAACTATAATTAGCCCATCCCTTTTTTTTAAATTTTTCTATTGCATCTGCTATGCCTGAGGTCCATACTTTAGGATTCCATAATAAAACATAATATGCCATTCGTTCCTCCTTATAAAAAAATTTTACTTATATTTCTTCTATTTTATTTTTTTGTTTTTTTGCTCATTTTTTATTTTCATATTTTCTTGTTTTTTAAAAATTAATAAATATTTGAACCCCCTTAAAAAAAGTTGAACTTTTTTGCCCTGTAATGCCATATACCTGTATTTGAACTTTGACCCCTCCTTTTATTCTTTTTTAGCTTCTTTTAGCAGTTTGCTAAATTCCGGGATTATTTGAAATAAATCACCTATTATTCCAAAGTCAGCAACCTGGAAGATGGGGGCTTCTTTATCTTTATTTATTGCCACAATTACCTTTGAGGAAGACATACCTGCAAGGTGTTGTATTGCCCCTGATATTCCACAGGCAATATATAAATTTGGTGAAACCGTCTTTCCTGTCTGCCCTACCTGATGTTGATGGTCAATCCAGCCAGAATCAACTGCTGCCCTTGATGCACCAACTGCTCCACCCAAAAGCTTTGCTATTTCTTTAAGCATTGGGAAGTTTTCGGGTCCTTTCATTCCCCTTCCACCTGAAATTATTATATTTGCTTCAGAGACATCCAATTCTTGTGTTTCCGCTTTTTCTAAAGCAATGCATTTTAAATTTTCATCTGTCTTTGCCTCTTTAATTTCAATGTACTCATTTTTCTTTTCTCCCCTTTCAATTTGAAAAACATTGGGTCTTAAAGTAATAATTGGAAGCAC
>JBBFMJ010000353.1:0-2019 GCA_037478515.1 Thermoanaerobaculia bacterium | reverse complement strand
GTTTCATCTTTAAAGGGCAGGCCTTCCCTTACATCATTTATCAAATCAATTCCTTTAAAAAAATCCATATCCAAGTTTATCCAGCCCATAAGTATTTCCTTTCCACATCCAATTTGAAGTTTTAATGGTTTTTTCCTGAAAGTTCTTTTAAAATTAAATATCATAATTTAAATTCCTTAGATAATTTTTCCCCTTTCCTTACCAATATCTTATCAAAAAAAAACTTCCTGAAAGTTTTTTTATAGATTTTTTCAAAAAGGTTTTCCCTGTGCAAGGGTTCATTATAGAGAAAATAAATGCTCCTGGGCTTTGGAAATAATTTTAAAATAGAAAAGGGAGAAAAGTATATTTTTTCAACATCATAATCATCTATTTTAAAAATTTTTTTGGCTATAATTTTTTGTACTTTATTTGGGAATAAGAGTAGCCCAAAAATTGAAAAATGGGGGTCTTTTCTGAACAAATACTTAAACCTTGAAGGGGTGGTAATCATACAGAAACCACCTTTTTTTAAGACCCTGTAAATTTCCCTGCAGGCAATTGAAGGATTTTTTATATGCTCAATGGTATCCAAAAACAAGACCCAGTCAAAAAAATTGTCTTCAAAGGGCAAATTTCTTATATCTGCAATATTGAAATGAAAGGGAAGGTCTGTTTCTTTTTTTAATTTTAAAATTTCCCTGTGAAAAAATAATTCAACGCCATAGACCTCAAATTTCTCCTCCATTGAAAGGGGGAGCATAACCCCACCAGAACCACACCCAGCATCTAAAATTTTAACTTTTTCCTTTTCCTTTTCCATCATTTTTATATAATTGCCTATCCCCAGCCCCTCTTCAAACCTGCCCAGTATAAATTCCAGTTTTTTTTCTAAAATCTTATTATCTTTGTAAATTTTTTCAGCATGCTCCCTTAAAACATTAAAATAAACCTCTTTTATTTTCTCTAAATTATTTGGCATCTAAAAATTATAACATTTCTATGTTAAAATAGTGTTTTATGAAAAGCAAAACTGTTAGGGAAACTTTTTTAAATTATTTTAAAGAAAAAGGGCACAGGATTGTGCCATCTTCTTCCCTTATCCCCGCACAGGACCCAACCCTTCTCTTTACAAATGCAGGGATGAACCAATTTAAAGATGTTTTTTTAGGAATTGAAGAAAGGGAATACAAAAGGGCAACCACCTGTCAGAAATGCTTGAGGGCTGGGGGAAAACACAATGACCTGGAAAATGTGGGCTTTACTCCCAGACACCATACCTTTTTTGAAATGCTGGGAAATTTTTCCTTTGGGGATTATTTTAAAAGGGAGGCAATTGAATTTGCCTGGGAACTATCCACAAAAATTTATAAAATTGACCCTGAAAAAATATGGGTTACCGTATATAAAGAAGATAGTGATGCCTATAAAATCTGGAAAGATATAATTAAGATTTCTGAAAAAAAAATAATAAAACTTGGAGAAAAAGATAATTTTTGGGCAATGGGGGATACGGGTCCCTGTGGTCCTTGCTCTGAACTTTTATATGATTTAGGAAAGGAATTTGGCTGTGGAAGGGAGAACTGCACCCCTGAACACGATTGTGGAAGGTTTTTGGAGTTCTGGAATCTGGTTTTTATGGAATTTTCCAGAGATGAAAAAGGAAATTTAAATAAACTTCCAAAGCCCTCCATTGATACTGGTGCAGGGCTGGAAAGGGTTACTTCAATTTTACAGGGGGTTAAATCAAATTATGAAACAGACCTTTTCCTGCCCATTATCAATAAAATAGAAGAAATTTCAAATTATAAATATGGAAAGGATAAAGAAAAGGATATTTCAGTAAGGGTGCTTTCAGACCACTCAAAGGCAGTGGTTTTTTTAATCTCTGATGGTGTTCTGCCTTCCAATGAAGGAAGGGGATATGTTTTAAAGAGAATTTTAAGGAGGGCACAGAGGTTTTCAAGAAATTTAAAATTAAAACCCCCAGTTTTAAGTAAAATCACAAAAAGTGTTTGTGAAATCTATAAGGATACATAC
>JBBFMJ010000352.1:0-2022 GCA_037478515.1 Thermoanaerobaculia bacterium | reverse complement strand
CACCTTTGCCCAGATTATCATTAAAATCATGGCAAGGGGATAGACCGTGGCATATAAAACAATAGGTCTCTGGGAGGGAGTCATATTGGAAGCCACAGCAAGCCCTGGACTGGAAGTCATACCTCCACTTAAAATTCCCAGCATTTCAATTACCTTTTTCTTGAGGTAAATTTTCATCCATAAACTTACAAAAACCATTGGCACCACAGTTATCAATATGCTTATTAAAATTATTTCAATCCCTTCTTTTTGAATAATGGTACCTATCTGGGAACCTGCTTTTATTCCCACAGTGGAAAGAAAGAAGACAAGTCCAAAATCTCTCATAAAAGATATAAGGGGTGCGGGAACCTGAAAAACCACAGGTCCAATTTTACCGCGGTTGCTTAAAAGAATACCCATAAGCAAAACTCCTCCTGAAACCCCCAAACTTATTGAGAGAATCTGCCCCACAGAAAAGGGTATGAGTCCCACAAAGATTCCCAAAAGAATTCCCATCATAATTGGAAAAATATCACCATATTCCACCTTTCTCATCTCATCCCCGAAGAGTTTTTTTATATCCTCCATATGTTCCTTTTCCCCAACCACGGTAATTTTATCTCCCCACTGGAGTTTCAGGTTTGAATTTGCCAAAAATTCCATTCCTCCACGCCTTATTCTGGTTATATTGGCATTGTAATGTTCCCTTAAATTTAGTTCTCTTATGGTTTTCCCCACTATTTCCTTATTAGTCAAAACATATTGATTGGATTCAAAGTTTGCCACATCGGGAATCTTTTCTTCTGTCTCCTTTCCCAAAAGGGGTATGGTGGCTTTTACAAAATTTTCTTCTCCCACCAAGCGGACTATATCATTTAAATGGATAACTGTTTCATTTTTTGGAAGAATAACTTCCCCTTTATGTAAAATTCTGGAAATTATGGTGTTGGTAGTCCTGTAAAAATTTAATTCCCCTATGGTTTTGCCTTCCAGCTCCTCATTGGTTATTAAAACTTCCTTTCTTATAATATTCTTCTTTTCCTTCCTCTCTTCCTCATTTAGCATTTTTTCCTCTTCTTCCAGGTTGGCTTTAAAGATAAAAGGAAGGAGCTTTACAAAAATTATAACTCCTAATACCCCAAAACTATAAGCAAGTCCATAACCAGCAGAAGTCAAGGGCGAGCCAGTGGCTTCAAGTCCTGCTGCAAGGCCTGGAGTGGAAGTCAAGGCACCTGTAAAAAGTCCTATTGCCAGTGCCATTTCCAGTCCAAACAATTTTGCAAGAAGGGTTGTAAAAAGCGCACTGAAAGATATAAGCACAAGCACAATTAAGTTTAATTGGAAACCCTGTTTTTTGCCTATGTTAAAGATGGAAGGACCTGCCTGGAGTCCCACAGCATAAATAAAAAGAATAAGTCCTAAAGTTTGAAACTCTTCGGGAAGGGTAAAACCATAGTTTCCAAAGACCATTGCCACCAGAAGAATTGCTGAGGTCTCAAAGGAAAACCCTAAAATCCTTATCCTCCCTATAATAAAACCAATAACCACAATTAGAGATAAAAGAATTATAGGGTTGCTTTGAAGATAGGAATAAAAACTCATATTAAATTAAAAAAATAAAAATTTACTTTTTCTCTTCTGCTGGTTTGGGTGGATTGGTCTCCTGTTTTTTTTCCTTCTTTACTTCTTCCTGTTTTATACCTTCCATAATGGAGCCAGAGGTACTTTTTTTCTGGACTATTCCAAGTAAAATGCTGGTTACCAGAAAAATCACAAAACCAATGGTGGTGAGCTTGTGAAGAAGGGTTGTGGCGCCCCTTGCTCCAAAAAGGGTCTGGCTACCCCCTCCTCCAAAGGCACCAGCCAAATCGGCTCCCTTTCCCTGCTGAAGGAGAACCACCAAAATCAAGAAAATACAAGCAATGATGTGAATTGTAACAATCAAGCCAAACATTTAAATAACTCCTTTCACTTTTAATGATTTTTCAACTATTTTTGAAAACTTTTCTGCTTTCAAACTGGCACCCCCTACCAGGGCAC
>JBBFMJ010000351.1:0-2033 GCA_037478515.1 Thermoanaerobaculia bacterium | reverse complement strand
GCAATATTCCGCTGTCGTCTCGAGGTCATATCAAATCCGCAAAGGTGTCTTCGGTGCGACGAAAGTAAATAACACCGCTGACCAATATAATGATCGAAACAATCACTGAGGCCAAGATCATCAACTCCGGTGGCTTATCTCCCAACAACGCCCAACGAAATCCTTCGACAACACCTACCATAGGATTTAAGCCGTAAATGGTCCGCCAAGGCTCGCTTAAGAGACTACTGGGATAGACCACCGGGGTAGCGAAAAGCCAAAATTGAGTTAAAAACGGGATATTTCCATTGGCAGTTTATTTTGCGCAAAAAATAAAAATGTTAAAGTTACAAATAAATTTCCAAAAATATGCGCCCCAAAACAAAAAGACAAATTATTATATTTTTCCCTCATAGAAGATAATAAAATTGAAAGAAAAAAAATGTAAATTAAATAAAAGAAGTCTACATTTAAAGTAATAATGTTATAAATATGAGGAAGGAGAAAAGCAAATGCTATTGCAAAAATTGAATAAATAGGACCTTTTGTTTCTCTAAAATATCCCTGCATAACTCCTCTGAAAATTATTTCTTCAATTATTCCTGCATTTATACCATGCGTTAAAAGGACAAAAAACAGCAATAAATAAATAGGAAAGTCCCATTCTTTTAAAAAAGAAATATCTGCACTTTTTCCTGTTCCTAATATCCCAAAGAACAAATTATTTAAAGTGATAAAAGAAGCAAAAATTATTCCATAAAAGAATTGCTTAAGATTAAATTTTATTAAATTTTTATCATTTAAACTTTTTTTGAAAAAGAGAAAAGCAACAATTGCAAGGGATGTAAACACTTGAAATAAAGCCATACCAAGTATTTGACCCTGGCAGGCAAGGACTTTTTTATAAAAATGCTTTACTATTGGAAAAATTTCTGGATAAATATTTGCAAATAAACCAAAAATAATTGTAGGAACAAAAAAAATGTAAACAAGAAAAAACCAAGGCCTGAGTATTGGCCTTATTCCAAAAATATATTTTTTTAAAAATTCCATAATTCCTCCAAAACCTATTAATAATTATTTCAATAAAATAATAAGCCATGGCTTTAAGATTTTTCTTATAAATCAAAAAGCCATGGACTAAAATTTCAATTAACTACCTTCTCTACACCAATTCCTACAATAAGGAGCACATTCTTCTGAACATTCCTCAAAAGAATAGCCTTGACTCATGCATCCAGCCATGCAATCCCAATAGCAAGCCGCATAACAAGACCAATAACCAAAGCTATCTCCAAGAACAATACCTATTCTTCCACCAATAGCATATCGTACAATTGCTGGGTTTGTTAAATAATTGTAAAGTTCAATTATTGAATTTGAATAAGTAGAGCAATTACTTTCTCCTAGCAAATTTTTAACATCGCCTAAGAATCCAGTCCCTAATGAATTAATAAAGTTCAAAAATTCTATTGCGTTTTCCGTTGAAAATTTTCCATCAGAAGGGTCAAGTTTTAGACGGGCAAATTTATTGTGATAAATAGCTTCAAAAACAAGGTAGTCACTTTCCTTCTTTACATCAATCCTTAAAATTTCCGGTCCTCTTTTGACAGTATACTCAATTTTATTTAATTCCCATTTAGCAAGGGCAGTAAATGATAAATTGCCATTGTCCATATTTAAAAGGGTCTGGTTAGAATTACAATTGTAATTTACACTATAGTTCACACAATTTTGCCCAAAAACTACCATTGAAAAAACCAATATAACGATAAAAAAGATTTTTTTCATATTTAGCCTCCTTCTTTATTTTTTTAAATTTTAAAAATCAACTTTTCTAATTTTAAAAGGAGGACCTCTTGGGTTTCTTTGTTTCTTTGTTTCTTTGTTTCTTTGTTTCTTTGTTTCTTTGTTTCTTTGTTTCTTTGTCTGCTATTCTTATTATTGAAATATTGTCTTCAAATGCAATTTCTTGCACTTTTATAAAATTTTGGAAAAAATAACTATCGTTAAGAATTCCAAACATCATAATAATTTATCATAAAAAATATCTT
>JBBFMJ010000350.1:0-2040 GCA_037478515.1 Thermoanaerobaculia bacterium | reverse complement strand
ACATAAAGTTTTTTTGATAATATTTCAAGAAATTTCAAATTGAAATAATCCTAAAAATAATTTGTTAAAATTTAAAGGAGAATGAAAAAATATGAAAAAAGAAAAGATTTTAATTGAAGGGATGCACTGTTCATCCTGTGCCCTTTTAATTGAAGGAAATTTAAAGAAAATTGATGGAATATCTTCTTGCAGTGTAAATTTTTTAGAAAAAAGTGCTTTTATTGAATATAATCCGGAGATTTTAAATTTAGGGGAAATTGTAAAAAAAATTGAAAGTTATGGTTATAAGGTCTCAAAAACATCCCTTTCAGAGGAAATTTATATTAAAAAACTAAAAAATAAGTTTATTTTTTCTTTAATTTTTTCAATTCCCCTCCTTTACCTTTCAATGGGACATCATTTTGGCTTGCCAATGCCAGAAATTTTTCATAAATATAATTCTTTTATCCAGTTTCTTTTAACTCTACCCATTTTATTCATTGGCATTGATTTTTTTAAAAATGGAATTTTAAATCTTTTCAAAACAAAAAGTGCCACAATGGATACTTTAATATCCCTTGGTGTATCTTCAGCTTTCCTTTTTAGTTTCTATAATACTTTTTTTCAGAAAGGGGATGTTTATTATGAAATTTCTGGGGTTTTGATCACAATTATTTTACTTGGAAGGTATATAGAAGAGATTGCAAAGGGTAAGACCTCAGAGGCAATTAAAAAACTTATGCAGTTAAAGGTTGATAAGGCAAGATTAATTAAGGAAGGGATGGAAATTGAAGTTTCCTATGAAGAAATAAAGGAAGGGGACATTTTAATTGTAAAGCCAGGTGAAAGGATACCGATAGATGGGGAAGTGATTGAGGGCTCCTCTTTTCTGGATGAATCAATGGTGACAGGAGAAAGTTTGCCTGTTGAAAAATTTAAAGGGGAAAGGGTAATTGGAGGGACTATAAATTTAAATGGAATTTTAAAGATTAGGGCAGAAAGGGTTGGAAAAGACACTATTTTTTTTCAAATTTTAAAACTTTTGGAAGGTGCCCAGGGGCAAAAACCACCAATTCAAAGGATTGCAGATAAAGTTGCCTCAATTTTTGTCCCAGTTGTTTTAATTTTTTCAGCCCTTGCCTTTATTTTCTGGTTCTTTAAGACAGGAAATTTTGGTTTTTCCCTTAAAATTTTTGTATCAGTTCTGATAATTTCCTGCCCCTGTGCCTTGGGACTTGCCACCCCTATTGCAGTAAAAGTTGGGATGGGAAGGGGTGCCAGGGAAGGGGTTTTATTTAAAAATGCCACCTCCCTTCAATATTTAAAGGATGTAGAAGTTTTTATTTTTGATAAGACAGGGACACTTACAGAAGGGAAATTGGAAATCTCAAAAGTTTTTCCTGCTGAGGGTTATAAAGAAGAAGAGGTTTTATTTTTTTCCTTCCTCCTTTCAAAAAATTCTTCCCATCCCTATTCAGAAGCAATTTCAAAAGAAGGAAAAAAAAGAGGGTTTGAGCCCTTTATTTTGGAAGAATTTGAAGAGGTTCCGGGTAAGGGTTTAAAGGGGCTGTATGAAGGAAAGGGCCTTTTCCTTGGAAATGAAAATTTTTTAAAAGAAAATGGCTTTGAGATAAATTTTTTAAAGGAAGGGGCAGTTTTATATTTGATATTTGAAAATAAGTTTGCAGGGGCAATTGCCTTTAAAGATAAATTAAAAAAGGAAGCAAAGGAAGTTATAAAAAGTTTAAAAAAAATGGGGAAAGAAATTTATATTTTGACTGGTGATAATGAAAAAACTGCAAGAGAAGTGGCCTCGGAACTGGAGATTGAAAATATTTTTTTTAGGGTCCTTCCAGAGGATAAACTTAAAATTGTCAAAAATTTAAGAGAAAAAGGTAAAAAAGTTTGTTTTGTTGGGGATGGAATAAACGATGCACCTTCCCTGGAAGCATCAAATATAGGAATTGCTTTGGGAAGTGGAAAAGACATTGCCCTGGAAGCAGGGGATATAATTTTAGTCAAAAATGATTTAAGGGATATTTTAAAAGCAATAAAGATAAG
>JBBFMJ010000349.1:0-2046 GCA_037478515.1 Thermoanaerobaculia bacterium | reverse complement strand
CCTCCCTTCCAAAATTCTGGATGGTTTCCCATACCCTCTTTTCTTCACTTTTTTTAAAAACCCTTTCTTCCCTTTTGCCCGATTTTGAAAATAAAAGCCCAGCCAGGGCAAAGACAGTTTTCTGTTCTTCTCTTTCAGAATGGGGTTTCCAGTCAGAAAAATAATCTGATATAAAATGGGTATTTATGTTTCCCTTTATGTACTCAGGATGTTCCAGTACATCAATTAAAAATGGAATTGGGGTCTGGACGCCTAATATTATGTATTCTTTCAGTGCATTAATCATAAGCTTCCTTGCCTCTTCCCTACTCCTTCCCCAGGTTATCACCTTTGAAAGGATTGGGTCATAAAAAGGTGGCACTTCACTTCCAGAGACAACTCCAGAGTCAATCCTTACCCAGCTTAAATCTGGCTCTTTTACAAAATAAATTTTTCCAGGGGAAGGGAGAAAATTTTGAAGTGGATTTTCTGCATATATTCTGCATTCTAAGGCACTGCCTCTGGGTATTATATCCTCCTGCCTTATTTGAAGGGGCTCGCCAAAGGCAATTTTTAGCTGAAGCTGGACCAGGTCATAGCCCGTGGTCATCTCAGTTATAGGGTGCTCCACCTGAATTCTGGTATTTACTTCCAGAAAATAAAAATTTCCTTCAGAAAAAAGGAATTCCACCGTTCCAGCATTTTCATAACCCACTGCCTTTGCTGCCTCAACTGCTGCTTTTGCCATCCTTTCCCTTAAATCAGGTGTCAAGGCAGTTGAAGGGGTTTCTTCTATTATTTTTTGATACCTTCTTTGAATGGAACACTCCCTTTCATAAAAATGTAAGACCTTTCCATATTTATCAGAAAGAATTTGAAATTCTATATGTCTTGGATTTTTTAAATATTTTTCAATATAAACCCTTTCATCTCCAAAGGATGATTTGGCTTCCCTTTTTGAGGATTCTAAAGCAAATTCTAAATCCTTTTCATTTTCCACAATCTTCATTGCCTTTCCACCACCCCCTGCAGCTGCCTTCAGGAGAACTGGAAAACCAATTTCCTTTGCCACCCTCTTTGCTCCTTCAAAATCCACTGGCTCGTTTGTACCAGGTGTTATGGGAACCCCTTTTGAAGATACCTTTTCCCTTGCCTTTAACTTATCCCCCAGTATTTCTATGTTTTCTGGCTTTGGTCCCACAAATACAAAACCCTCTTCCAGCACCCTCTTTGCAAAAAGAGGATTTTCTGCAAGAAACCCATAACCAGGGTGTATCCCATCCACCCTATATATTTTTGCTATTTCAATTATCTTTTCAATATTTAAATAACTATCAAGGGCTTTTTCCCCTCCCAAAGGGGCTTTAATATCAGCAAAATTTAAATGATAACTCTCCTTGTCAGGGTCAGAATATACAGCCACAGACTCCCATCCCAGTGCCTTTACTGCCTTCATAACCCTTATGGCAATTTCCCCCCTGTTTGCCACAAGTATCCTTTTTACCATTCAGGCCTCCTCTTTTCAAAAAAAGCCATAATTCCCTCCTTTCCTTCCTCAGAAGACCTCAATTTATAAAGCAAATTACAGAGTTCAACCTTTAGTTTTAAAATTTCCTCTGACTTTCCTTTTAAAAATAATTTTTTTATTTCCTTCTGGGCAAGGGGGCCTCCCCTCATTAAATCTTCTATTATTTTTTCAATTTTTAAATCAAATTCCTCCTTTGGAAAAACCTTTTCAAATAAGCCATTTTCAAGACCCTCCTTTGAATCAAATAACTCACCCGTTAAAAATTTATATTTTGCCCAGCCATTTTTGACTTTTTGAAGGACAAAAGGTGAAATTATGGCAGGGGCAATTCCAAGTTTTACTTCTGCAAAGGCAAACTTTGCTCCTTCCTCTGCAATGGCAAAATCACAGGCAGAGATAAAACCTAAAGCCCCCCCAAAGGCACCACCCTTTACAGCACAAAAAACTACCTTAGGAAAGGTATAAATTTTATATAAAACATCAAATAGAAGTTCCCCATCCTTTAAAAAATCGACCCCTTCCAGCATCCATTTAAGGTC
>JBBFMJ010000348.1:0-2047 GCA_037478515.1 Thermoanaerobaculia bacterium | reverse complement strand
GGCACTTCTTTTTTCTGGAATTGCCTCTATTTCCCTCTGGAGTGAAGCAAAAGAAGAGTTTGTTTCAGAAGTAGTAAATCAGGCAGAGCCAACCTTTGGTTTTGTGGATTCTTCTCAAAGGAAAAAAATATTGGAAAAAATAGCAAAAATAAAATTATTTAGTCCAGACGATTTAAAAGAGATAAAAAAGATAAAATTTGAAAATAGTTTTATTTTAAATTTAATTGAAAAAGTGGAGGCAGATAGAGAGGCATTTATACAATTTACTTCAGGTTCAACGGGGGAAATGAAAGGGGTAATTTTAACACACAGAAATATTTGTTCCCAGCAAAAGGCTTTTTCTCTTTTATGGAAAATTCCACCCTCTTCCAGATTCCTTTCATACCTTCCCTGGCACCATTCCTATGGAGGGCTTAATGAAAGGTTTATTGCTATAAATTATGGAGTAAACTGGTATGAAGATCCAGAAATTGGGAAAAATATAGATAAGCTTTTTCATCAATGGGAAAGGGTAAAGCCAACCCATTTTTTCAGTGTTCCAAAGATCTATGTGGAAATTGTAAAAAAACTGGAAGAAAATAAAGGATTAAAGGAAGTTTTTTTTCATAAAGATTTAAAGATTCTCTTTACAGCAGGAGCACCCCTTCCCAAGAAATGTGCAAAATTTTTTGAAAAAAATGGGGTTGTGGTTATGGAGGGTTGGGGCTTGACTGAAACATCTCCAACAGTTACCTTGACTTCTCCAAAAGGTGGAAGGATCCATTCCTATGTTGGTTTTCCAATTCCAGGTTGCTCGATTAAAGTGGATAAGGATGGAGAAATTTATGTAAAAGGACCAAATGTGATGAAGGGTTATCTGGATGAGGAAAAGACAAAAGAAGTTTTTATAGATGGATGGTTTAAAACAGGGGATGTGGGAAAAATTACAAAAAAGGGCTTGAAACTTATCTGTAGAAATGATGGTATTTTTAAACTTTCCAATGGAAAGAAAGTTGCTTCTTTCCCAATTGAAGAAAAATTAAATTTTATCTCAAAAGAGATTCAAAATGTAATTGTATTTGGAGATGGAATGGAAAAGGCAGGGGCTCTCGTTTTCATTGGTCCTGAAAAGGATATAGAGAAAATTAAAAAGGAAATCCTTGGAAATTTAAGTAAATGGAAACCAGAAAAACTGCCCTTTGAAGGCATTGTAATTATTCCAAAAAATCTTTCCCCTGAAAAAAATGAAATTACTCCAACACACAAAATAGTTAGAAGTGAAATATTAAAAAATTATAAGGATTGTATTAAAGCATTGTATTTTAAAGGCAATAGAGAATTTGAAAGGTTTATTTTAAGGTTTTAAATATTCCATCTCTTTTTCTACATTTTTTGCCATTTCCTCATCTTTAAAGAGGACAATTCTGACATTTTTTAAATTACTTGAAGGATTTTCCTTTGAAAATTCTAAAACTGCCCTTGCATATGCTCTGGCGCATATATTTTTTGGAACCCCAAAAATTCCAGAACTTACTGCGGGAAAGGAAAGGGATTTAAAATTTTTGTCTTTTGCAATTTCCAGGGCATTTTTTATGGCTTTTTTTAATTTTTCTTCCTCCTCACCTTCCCCAAAGCGGGGACCTACACAATGTATAACCCCTTTAAAAGGAAGTTTCCCTGCCGTTGTTATAACTGCACCTCCTGTGGGAACAGGTCCCTTTTCTTTTACAATTTTATCTCCTTCTTTGGTCAGTTCTTCCCCTGCTTCCCTTTCAATAATTGCTGCAATTCCACCACCATGGGAAAGGTAAGAGTTGGCAGCATTTACAATAACATCGGTCTTTTCCTTTAAAAGATCCCCTGAGACAATCTCAAAGGTTAAATTTTCAATTTTATAACTTTTTAAAATCTTATTTTCCATATTTTTCCTCCAGTGCCTTTAAAACCTTTTTTTCTTCCTCCCCAAGTTTAGCCCTGTAAATTAAATCTTTTCTTTTAAAAAAGGTCAGTTTTACTGCCATTGCCCTTCTCCACCTTTCAATCTTTTTTTTATCACCTGAAAGCAAAA
>JBBFMJ010000347.1:0-2053 GCA_037478515.1 Thermoanaerobaculia bacterium | reverse complement strand
CATAAGAATCCTGAAATTCATTGGATCTTTCTTCAAATAATCTGAATAAATTTTTATTGCCTCTAAATATTTTCCTGAAAAATGATAAGTATTCCCATCTCTATAAATATCAATAATTTCTTTCCATTTACTTGGAGGAATATCTTTTTTGGGAAGATTTTTGGCAGGTGTTAAATACCCTAAGCTTTTTAATTTTTTGTTGTCTTCGGTTTTAAATTCCTTTTTTTCTTTTTCTGAAATATTTTTTAATAAATCTACATAAATTTTTTTCATTTCTCTAAAATTTTCTGGATATAAATTTTTTTCTTCTTTTATGTCCTTTGATAAATTAAATACCTCTGGCTGGGATGAAAATACTGCCTTGAAAGGATAGGATAAAATACCATTTATTTCTTCAAATCCAAAATATAGATTTCCCATTTTGGTTTGAATTATTAAATCCCTGTTTTTTATTTTTTGCTTTTCAAAAATTGCATTTTTTAAGCTTATGCCATCTCCTTTAAATTTTATTCCAATTAAATCTAAAATTGTTGGTGTTATATCCATAATTGTGGTTATTTCATTTATATCCTTTTTAATCTTTGAAAATGGGAGTTTTATTGAGGCAGCAATGGAAATTGTTGTATTGTACAAGAAAAATCCATGTTCGTTTTCACTGTGTTCCCCGAGCCCTTCCCCATGGTCTGAAAAAAAAACAATTATATTTTTATCATATTCATTTAGTTTTTTTAATTCCTTTAAAAATCTCCCAATTGAATTGTCGGTATATTCTACTTCTCCTGCATAAAGATTATCTAAATGTTTCTTACTGAACTCCTTTGGGGGGTTATAGGGAGTATGGGGGTCATAATAATGCAGAAATAAAAAATAAGGATTTTTTGCATTTTTAATGTAATTTAATCCCATTTCCGTTATATCTTCCGCGGGCCGTTGAGACATTTCCCCAATGGCTTGCTCAATTATTTTTATATTGAAAAGTGGATTTCCAGTTTTAGGCCTCTTTAAAAACTCATCATCATAAATATCAAAACCCCTTTCAAGTCCTTTTCCATAATGGAGTGGGTTTCCCCCAATAACAGAAATTGTATAATATCCATTTTCTTTTAAAATTTCTGCAATTGTTTTTAAATTTTCTGGAACTGAATAACCGGTATTAAAAAAAACACCATGTCTTAATGGATGCATTCCAGTTAAAGCAGATGTATAAGAAGGAAAAGTTATTGGGGTTGGTGTAAAACAATTATCAAGGACTACTGAATCCTTCAAAAGGCTGTCAATGTTTGGGCTTAAGTTTTTTGAAGACCATTTACCAACATAATCCTTTCTTAAAGTATCCACAGTTATCCAGATAATATTTGGCATATCTTGAGCAAATAAGGATAAAGAAAATAAAAGGAAAAAAATTGACTTTTTCATATCTGGATATTATACTATTATTATGATTTTATTTTTACTGCTATTTTTATTAAATGATGTAGAAACAAAAGAGGTCTATGATTTTGGGGAAGTTTTAACGGAAAAGATAGTTCCCCATACCTTTATTTTTCAAAATGAAAGTTTGAGAAAAATAAAAATTATAAACATTTCTTCCACAGACCACTTGGAAATCCTCTCTTTTCCTGAAGAAATAGAACCAAAGGGAATTGGAGAAATAAATGTTATCCTTAATACAAAAGACCTTGCAGGTAATATAAAAAGGGGTGTAAATATTGATTATCTTTTGGAAGGGGAAGAGGATATAAGGAAGGCAAGGTTTATCATCGAAGGGGTTGTCCACAAACCCGTGGAAGCAAAGCTCTTAAAAGAAGAATCTCTTTTTTATAACTATTATCCTGACCCTGTCTATCTCTTTTACCAGGTTTCCTTTTATTCTGATAAGGTTTCGGAATATAAAATAGAAGGAATTGAAATAAGCGGGGAAAAGAAAGTGGATTTTAAAAAGGAAATAATACCATCCAAGGAAAAAAATACCTTTTTTATTAAAATTTCTCCTGAAAAGGCACCTGAGATCGGGCAGTATAGTTTTTTCTTAGCTATAAAGACAAATGTTTAT
>JBBFMJ010000346.1:0-2056 GCA_037478515.1 Thermoanaerobaculia bacterium | reverse complement strand
CATATAAATGATCTATTGAAGATAGCCGTAGACCGTGGAGCTTCAGATTTGCATCTGAAAGTCGGGAGCCATCCCGTTATAAGGGTAGATGGACGCCTTACACCTTTACTTGACCAGAAACGTCTTATGCAGGAAGATACCGTGGCAATGGCATTTTCAATGATGTCTGCAAGGCAGAAGGAAAAATTCAAAAATAATCTGGAAATTGACTTTGCCTATTCTGTCCCTGGGCTTGGGAGATTTAGATGCAATATCTTCCAGCAAAGAGGTACCATTGCCTTAGTTTTAAGAGTAATTCCTGTAAAAATAAGAACCATAAGAGAACTCCTCCTCCCCCCCGTTCTGGAAAAAATATGTATGGAACAGAGGGGGCTTATACTTTGTACTGGGACCACGGGATCGGGTAAATCCACCACACTTGCTGCAATGATTGACCATATTAACACAAACAGAGTTGAACATATAATTACCATAGAAGATCCAATAGAATTTTTACACAGGGATAAAAGATCCATTGTAAACCAGAGAGAAGTGGAAGTGGATACCAAATCCTTTGCCCAGGCACTTCGCTCTGCACTAAGACAGGATCCCGATATCATACTGGTAGGAGAAATGAGGGATTATGAAACCGTAGAAACAGCCCTGACTGCTGCAGAGACAGGACATCTGGTAATGAGTACCTTGCATACTCTTGATGCAACAGAGACAGTTAACCGTATTATTTCAATTTTCCCACCCCACCAGCAAAAACAAATCCGTCTTCAACTGGCGGCAGTACTCAAAGCTGTTATTTCTATGCGTCTTCTTCCCAGGGCTGATGGAATGGGAAGAGTACCTGCTGTGGAAGTTTTGATTTCAACTCCTTATATCAGAGATTGTGTGGAAAACAAAGAAAAGACAAAACTTATAAAGGATGCCATTGCGCAGGGGACGAGCCAGTATGGTATGCAGACATTTGATCAGTCGTTGTATCAGCTTTACAAAAGTGGTTTGATAACCTTAGAGGAAGCCTTGAGAAGGGCGTCAAATCCAGATGAATTTAAATTAAAAATACAGGGTGTTCAATCCACGGCAGACCTGGCAAAGGAACAAATGGAAAGTTACCTCCAGGTTCCAGAAGAGCCAAATCCCTTAGGGGATACAACCCCAGAAGATTCTGATTTAAAAATTGATTTTTCTAATCAAGAGTATTAATTTTTAAGAAAATTTGAAAAAATTTATGCCTGAATGGTATGCTTTGTGGACAAAATCAAGGCATGAGTTTAAAGCAGAAGAAGCCCTTGCAAATAAAGGATTTGAAGTTTTTCTTCCTACGACAATTAAACAGTCCATCAGAAAAGATAGAAAAAAATTTTATAAAGCACCCCTTTTCCCTGGCTATATTTTTATAAAAACAGAACTCAATACCGAGGTCTATATAGAAATTGTAAGAAGCCATGGAATTGTAAATGTCCTGGGCTGGAAGGAAAAGAAAGCACCTGCAATTCCTGAGACACAAATTGAATCCTTAAAAATATTGATTAACAGAGACATTCCATTGGATATTCATCCCTTTTTAAAGGTTGGAACCTATGTGAAGGTAATAAAAGGCCCTCTAAAAGGGGTCATTGGGATAATAAAGAGCATACAGAGCAAAAGAAAATTAATTGTACAGGTGGACCTACTTAAAAGGGCTGTCTCCTGTGAAATCTCTGCAGATGATGTGATTCCCATAGAAAATCCCTACTGAATTATTTTATAAGGATTAAATAAAAATCCATAACATTGGTCCCAGTGGGACCGGTAATAAATAAGGAATCAGTTTTTTTAAAAAAATTATAGGAATCATTGTTTTTTAAAAAATCATCTGCCATAAGTCCCATTTTTTCTCCGCTTCTGACTGTATCCCAATCCACAATTGCCCCAGCTGCATCTGTTGGACCATCTATTCCATCTGAACCAGCTGAAAGAAGATAAATCCCTTCCTTGCCTTTAATATTCATTGCAAAAGAAAGGGCAAGTTCCTGTGCCCTTCCACCCATCCCGCCGCCTTTGACATTTACAGTTGTTTCTCCAC
>JBBFMJ010000345.1:0-2066 GCA_037478515.1 Thermoanaerobaculia bacterium | reverse complement strand
CTACCAGGGACATTTGACCTAAGAGCACATTTATAAACTGAGGCGTCTCATCCAGAGACCACTTTCTTAAAAAGGAGCCAATTTTCGTCACCCTTTTGTCATTTTTTCTGGCAATTTGAGCCCCATTTTTTTCAGCTTCCACTTCCATAGACCTGAATTTTATTATTTCAAATTCCTTTCCATCTATTCCCATCCTCTTCTGCTTGTAAAAAACAGGACCCCCATCTTCCCTCTTTATTAAAATTGCAATTAAAAGCCAGAGGGGGGAAAGCAAAACTATTGCCAGAGAGGAAAGGATTATATCCATCAATCTTTTTATCAGTGCTCCCCAACCTTCAAGGGGTGTAGGGTTTAGGTATATGAGCGGCAGGTCATAATACTCCACCACGGAAGTTCTCAAAGTAAGCATCTGAATAATATCAGGCACAAAATAAATGTCTAAATATCTCCTCTGTAAAAGATCAATTATTTTTTCTCCTTTACTTTTCTGATGATAAGGATAAGCAATAAAAGCCCCGTCCAGTTCCTCCTTTTCAAGGATTTTTTCAAGATCATTCAAGTTTCCTAAAACTTTTATCCCTTTATAGGAAAAATTAGCTTTGCCCGGGTCATCATCTAAAAAACCTATTATTTGAAGCCCTAGTTCCCTGTGTTCTTTTAACTTATCCACCAGATTTTGACCCAGAGTTCCAGCACCCAGTATTATTGCCTTTTCCACGAATTTTCCTTTTTTGTGAAAAACTTTCAATATGCTTTTAAAAGCAAATCTGAAAATAGAAAGAGACAGGAAAAGAAAGGAAAAAAAGATAATTAAAAATAATCTGGAAAAGGAAAAAACTCTTATAAATTGTAGCAGGGCAGAAGTTAAAATAAAAGAAAAAATTGCAGAAAGCAATATTTTAAAGAAGGAAGAACCCTTCCAGATAAAACCCTTTGAGGAATAGAGACCATTAGCCCTGAGGGATAGTATGGTAAAAATCAGGACCACAAAAAAGAGATAAAGATAGGGCTTAAAAGGTGGTACTCCAAGTGGGACGGGTATAAATTCAAACCTGATAAAGTAAGATAAAAAATAACAGAGGAAAACTACAAGAGAATCACCTATTATTAAAAATCTTTTAAACTGTTTTTCCCTTCTCTTCAGCATTTCATTCTTATACGATTGCGGGCTTTAATCTATTCATTTTGGCTTGCCTTTTTTAAACGATCCATAATTGCCAGCCCTAAACCTTTCTGGGGAACTTTTTCAGCAAAAATTGCATCCAGCCCAAGGCAGTCCAGTTCATATAAAAAATTAAAGAAATTTTTAGCTGCTTCTTTTAAATCCCCCGATGGGGATAAAATTCTAAAGGCATCACATTTTATATAATCTGGTTTTGAGGAAAAGGCAAGAATTCCAATTTTTTTCCTTGAAAACCCTTTTGGGATTTCTTTTCCCTTTAAAATATAAAGAGGGGTGGTTGGAGAATAATGAGAAGGAAAGCTTCCCGGAGCTTCTATCTTTGGAATTTCCCTTTGCTTTAACTTTTTACCAAGTACCTTTTCTATATCTTCCACTGCAATCCCCCCGGGCCTTAAAAGATAGATTTCCCCCCCTTCTTCTTTTATGATGGTAGATTCTATCCCTATGGGAGTGGGACCCCCATCTAAAATAAGTTCAATTTTATCCTTTAAACCTTTATACACCTGTTCTGCCCTTGTGGGGGAAAGTTTCCCAAAAGGGTTTGCAGAAGGGGCAGCAATAGGAGTGTCGGAAAGGGAAATGAGGCGCAGGGCAACAGGATGCTGGGGCATTCTTACCGCCACCGTTGGAAGTCCTGCTGTGGTAAGGGCAGGGACTTCTTCCTTTTTTGGAAGAACCACTGTAAGTGGTCCAGGCCAGAAGAATTGTATAAGTTTTTCAATTTCCTTAGGGATTCCCTTTGCAACCATTCCTAGCATCTGATAATTGGAGATATGGACAATTAAAGGGTCAAATTTAGGCCTTTTTTTTGCTTCAAATATGGAAGCCACTGCCTTGCTGTCAAAGGCATTTGCCCCCAGTCCATAAACAGTTTCAGTGGGAA
>JBBFMJ010000344.1:0-2085 GCA_037478515.1 Thermoanaerobaculia bacterium | reverse complement strand
AATCTTTGTCTTATTGATTATGGTTATTTCCATTTTTATCCTTTGAACTGAAATCAAAATTTGGATAATCAATCCTTAAATGGTACATAGCAGAGAGAGTTTCTATAAAAGAATTTTTTACAATTTCCAGTTCCTTAAAGGAAAGTTCTGAATTGATTAGTTGCCTGTCTTTTAAAGATTCTTCCACTATTTTTTCTACCACATTTCTTATGCCTTCTATGTCTGGTTCTTCCAGGGTTCTGGAAGCTGCCTCTATGGAATCTGCCAGAAAAAGGATGCTCATTTCCTTTGAAGTGGGGAGGGTTCCATGGTATCTGAAAGTATCTTCCTGTACATTTTTATCCATATTTACTGCTTTGTGATAAAAATAATACATAACCTTTGTCCCATGGTGCATTCTGATGGCATCCAGGACTGCCTTGGGAAGTTTATATTTTTTAGCCAGTTCTATTCCCTGGGAAAGATGTTTTTCAAGAATTTCTTTGGATTTGGAAGGTTCAAAATTTTCATGGGGATTTTTCCCCTTCTGATTTTCTACAAAATATTCTGGCTTATGAATTTTGCCAATATCATGAAAAAGGGCACCCACCTTTGCCAGCATAGAATTGGCATTGATGGCTTCTGCTGCCTTTTCTGTTAGGATACTTAAATTTACGGAATGCTGGTAAGTTCCAGGGGCTTTAATTGCCAGTTCTTTCAAAAGGGGGTGGTTCTGGCTCGTAAGTTCTAAAAGTTTTAGATTTGAAAAAATTCCGAAGATGCTTTCAATGGCGGGAGAAAAATAAGAGACCAGCATTGAAGAAAGCAGTCCCCCTGCCATGGAGAGGATAATGATAAAGATATATGTTTTAAATTGCTCAATAAAATTCATCCCAGAAAAATTGAAGGGGTTTTCAAAGAGAAAAGAAAAGCAAAGGACTGAAAAAATATTTCCCAGACCTATATAAATTCCAACTTTTGTCAGGTCCCAGCGGGATTTAATCTGCCTGTAAGATAAAATTGCAATAAAAGTTGCCAGCAGAGCAAGGAGAAAGAAGAAGGAAAAATATCCAAAAATTAAACTTGAAAAGAGAGAAAATATAATGCCTGAAGCCACAGAAAGAACAGGTGGAGAAAATATCCTGAAAAGAAAGGCACTTAAAGAAAAGGGTACTGCCAGATACCAGAAATAAGCATCTTTAAAAGGCAAACTTAAAAAGGAACCAGCCAGGGCATCGAAGGAATATTTTAAAAAGTAAATTGTATAAATTAGAATTAGATTTATAGAAAGAACAGTGTTAAAGGTGGAGTTTGGGGTATAGCCATAAAACTTTATTTTTGCAGTGAAAATAACTTTATAAAGAAAAATAACAGAAATTATGGAAAGGAGAAATATTCCAAGGTAATAATTAAAGTTTCGGGGAAAATTTTTTTCCTTTTTTATCTGATTTAATATGGCAATGTGTTTTTCATTTAATACATCCCCTTTTCTGGCTATGGTGTATCCCTTTGGAAGGTTATAAGAAATGGGCAGAACCTCCTGCATCTTTTTTTCCCTTCTGTAATTGGTTTCCATAGCATTCAAGGTTAAGTTTGGAGTACAGTATCCTACCAGAAATTCCTTTAAAATTTCCTTATCCCTGGAAGATAGGAATTTCACTTTTTTAAGTTCACTGGTGGCAATTATTTCCACATCCTTTGGATAATCCAGGACAGAAAAGACATCAACGCTTACCTCTTCCTGATTATTTTCCAGATTTCTTTTTATATAACCCTTTTGATAGAAACTTGCCAGATATTTCTTGCTGGTAACCACGGGGTTTTGATAGACCTGTAAAATTATGCCTGAAAGGACATCCAGGAGTTCCTGGGAAAATTCATATTTTTGGAAGATTTTAAAGGCATCTTCAGGAATTATGGGATTTTCTGTTTTTTTCTTGAAGGTCTCTTCCAACTGTTTTATTAAAATTGTATTTTTATTTTTTTGAAAATCAAATACAGGGAGAACATTCTGGGCTGTTTCATATCTCTTTTTTTCTGTCTCCTGCCAGTCCTCAAAATAAATGGCTTTGTTTAAAATTATATCCCTTGGTGCCAGATCCCCAA
>JBBFMJ010000343.1:0-2087 GCA_037478515.1 Thermoanaerobaculia bacterium | reverse complement strand
CGGGGAGTTTTAAGAAAGGTTAAAAGAGCCATAATTAAAAATATTATGTCTCTTATTATTTCTTTGTAGGAAATAGCTTCTGTGCCTGTTCCAAAACAACCACAATTTATATCAATACCCCTTGCCCAGGCAGAAAGGATTGCTACCATAAAAACCACCATAAGAAGGAGCAGGCCAAAGGAAACTGCCTTTACCCTTAATCCCAGGACCAAAAATAAGCCAAAAAGAAGTTCCACCCAGGGAAGGCAGATTGCCACAATATTTACTAAAAAATAAGGGAGAATCCTGTAATTGTTGATGGCATCGGCAAATTCATCGGGTCTTAAAATTTTTGGAACTGCAGCATAAATAAAGACAAGACCCAGTCCAATTCTGATTAAATTTAGTAAGATATTAATTGTTTTTTTCATTGACTTGCCTCTACGGGTAAGTTTTCAAATAGCCAGGCGTGCCAGCCGCCAAAGAAGACATAGATTTCCTGAAAACCTTCCTTATAGAGTTTTTTTGCCAGGGAATGGGAAAGGTCGCACTCTTCCCCTGCGCAATAGATTACCAGACCTGGTTTGCTTTTCAATTTTTCCTTTACCAGGGGATACTGTTTTTCAAATTCTTCCCAAGAAAGGTTAATTGCTCCCTTTATATGTCCTTTCCTGTATTGAACCTCAGATCTGGAATCTACAAAAAGATAATCCCCCATCTCCCACATTGTCTTTGCCATTTCCACATCCACTTCCATAAAATTTGGGATGTTTTCATCCACAACTTCTGGGGGTGGTGGTTTCCTTATATAATCAATTTTATGGGGATGAAAAAGATTTACAAGGATACCCAAGAGTGATGCCAGTATTCCCCAGAAAATCATTTCCCCTACATAATTTTTAAAAATCATAGTGCAATATTATAATTTTTTATACGATTAAAAGTCAAATTCTGTTTAAAAGGCTTTTTCTTTGAAAAATATATTTATGGTTAATGGCTTAAAAGATTTGCCACAATTTGAATCACAAAAAGTACTAAAAGTATTATTCCGTTCTTCTTAGAAGATTTCCAGGACATGACAAAAAATCCATAGTTCATAGCATAATACAAAAAGAGGTATGGTGCGAGAAGTTCCCAGTTGTTTCGAAAAGAAATCTTGAGCAGGAAATCATATAATCCTTCAAGGGCAAGGAAAAGTATAAAAATCAAAAGAAAAATTGTGTATTGGATTTTTTTTTCATTTTTTTGAGCCATATAAAGTAGATAGAAAGCTGGCAGAGCCAGAATCAGATATATCCATCCAAAGGACTGTAAAAATTTTAGATGATATTTCCGCACAATAAAAATGAGAATCAAAAGGATGCTATTTGTTAAGCCCAGAAGGAAGAAAAGTTTTTCAAACATAATTTTAAATTACGGAACTGGTTCATCTTTAGTTTTACTTTCCCTCTTATAATCTGCTCCTTTTCATTTTCTATAAAATTTTAGCATAGGTGTATTTAATTTAAAAAGACCCTTTTAATTTTATATTTTTTTAGGTTGAATCTATTAAATCAATTTCTTAATCTGAATATAATTTTTTAAACTTTACTGGAAAATATTTTTTCCCAGTCAATTCTGCCTGTGAATTGCATAACAATAAATAGGGTCAAAATGCTTAGAATTGTTATTGTGAGGCCTGTATATCCATCAAGGAAAAAGGCATAGGAAAAAAGAACTAAATATACAAATTGAGAGACCCCAACCTCCAATAGAGCAAAACGAATACCTACAACAAGCCGAATGTATGATATTACAAGAAATAAAGAGACAATTGCACTGATTAAAAATGATAAATGGACATCAATATGGTCAACTAAATAAGCCATCAAGAGATGAAAACTGAAAAAGGCAGCAGATATGAAGAAATAGTTCATTGGATGTATATTTATTTTCCTTACACTGGTAATAATAAACATTAAAAAAAGAAAAAGAAAAGCGAAACGGGAGCAAAAAAACTTACCCTCGAAACAAAGGGTCCTGGATTTAATTTTTGGGGCATTCTTATTCCTATTTGAATTCCTGAGATAAGATTGGAGTATTCCCATTTAAGCTGCCATCCGCTTCCC
>JBBFMJ010000342.1:0-2091 GCA_037478515.1 Thermoanaerobaculia bacterium | reverse complement strand
GAAAGATTTGAGCCAGATTTTCATCTATTTTATGGTATCTTCCAAAAGCCTCTTCGGTATGGTGTGCTATCCGCAACCTTGTATCTTCTTTTATTTCCTTTATTAAATTTAATTTTACAGTTATAAGTTTTGTCTGGGGAAGGGAAATATCACTAAATATAATACCCCTTTTTAAATCTTCCTTTTCCACTCCAGAAATTTGAAGGGCAACCCTTTCAAAGGCTTTTGCCATTTCTCTTTTTTCCTTATGGACTTCAATTCCTCTTATTCTGATCTTTTTCAGGGATGGATTTATAAAAAGTTCATCTCCCAGTTTTAATTCACCTCTTATGAGAGTTCCTGTAGTTATCACTCCCTTCCCTTGCAAAGTAAAAACTCTATCTATGGGATATATCACTGGGGAATTTAAATTTGCCATAGGGGGATTTTCTTTGATAAGTTTTACCAGTTCATCTTTTAAATTTAAAATATTTGTACCTCTATGGGCACTTACCGGTATTAAATTTATGTTTGTGAAACCTTCCCTTTCAAATAAGTATAAAACTTCCAGTTTTCTCCTTTTTATTTCTCCCTCTCCCACCAGGTCCATTTTGGTCAAAGCCACTATCCCTTTTTTTAGTTCAAGAGTTTTCAGGATTTTCATATGCTCTATGGTTTGTGCTTTTATCCCCTCATCCAGTGCAACACAAAATAAAAAAAACTGGAAACCAGAGATCCCAGCCAGAAGGTTTTTCAGAAACCTCTCATGCCCCGGGACATCAATAAATCCAATTTGAACATCTTCTTCTTTTAAAAATGCAAAACCAAGATCTATAGTTATTTCTCTTTCTTTTTCTTCTGGTAAACGGTCGCAATCTATTCCTGTAAGGGCTTTGAGAAGAGCCGTTTTCCCATGGTCTATATGCCCGGCAGTTCCAACTATTGCTCTTATCATAAATATATTATAACTTATATTTACCCTGCAGGAAAGAAGAAACTGCCTTTTGAAAATTTAAAAAATGAAAAAATATTATTCTAATATAAAGTTTGTCCAGGTAACTTTTATGTTTGGATTTTTCCTGATCTTATTTGAAACCACACTTAAAATTTCTTCAAAACTACCTGCTTCCACCAGGGCAATAAGGTCCTGCTCACCAGCTGTTATTTCAGCTGATTTAACTTCGGGATACTTTCTAATCTCATCCCTTAATTCCCTTTCCTTTCCTACATTAACACAAATTCTTACATAAGCTCTTGCCATAATACCTCCTTAATTTTTTTTAATTTTATCACATTTTTTTAAAAAAAATTTTTAATTTAACTTTATTGAAACAATTTCAGAAATGAAAAGATATTAATTTATTTTTTTATCAGGATGGCATTTTTGAAGATACTTTTTGTACTCTTCCATTGCCTTTTCAAAAGTTCTCATCTCTTCATCTGTTTTAAATAGTTCCATTTTTTTCCCAAAGTCAATTTCCCTGTACCTATGCCACTCTGGATCATAATAAAAGGGCTTCAGCTTAAAGTTTTTATCCAGCTGAAAGGTTACAATTATTATATTTTTTTCCTTTTCCTTATCTGTAAGCAAAGGAAGAGAAATTAAAAGCAAAAAAACAAGAATTAAACCAATTTTTTTCATAATCCCTCCAATAAAATATTAGCATAAGTAAAATAAAATTTTAAATTTAAACATAAATGTCAAGTATAAAACTACATATTTGTCATAAAAATGTAAGGTAAATCTTGACAAAATTGGAAAAATAATTTATATTTAAAATATGAAGATTTATAAAAGAGATATTCTTCCTTTCTTGCTTAAAGAGATAAATTTACCAAGAGTAGTGATACTCTTAGGAATGAGGCAGGTAGGCAAAACTACTTTAATGAAACAGATATACGATAATATAAAATATGGTTCAAAGATATTCCTTGATTTGGAAAATCCTTTGTATCAAAAAATATTTGAAGAAGAAAACTATGAAAATATAATATACAATTTAAAAAATATTGGCTTTAAAATAGAAAAAAAATCATTTATATTTTTAGATGAGGTTCAATTAATGCCAGATATAGTAAAGCCAGTAAAGTATCTTTTTGATCATTATAAGA
>JBBFMJ010000341.1:0-2098 GCA_037478515.1 Thermoanaerobaculia bacterium | reverse complement strand
CTGAACCTTTACAGAAAAAAGCTTTTCCACTGCCTTTTTTACTTCAATTTTATTTGCCCAACTGGAAACTTCAAAACAGATTATATTTTTAAGATTTTTAAGGTTTGCTGACTTTTCCGTCTGGATGGGTCTGATAATAATTTCCTGGGGATTCATAATTAAAAAGCCTCCTTTATCCTATTTACTGCATCCTTGGAAATTAATAAATTCTTATGCTTTAAGATTTCATAGGCATTTATGGAATCCAGGAAAAGGCAGCTTACTTTTGGAAGATTTCTGGAAGCCAGTTTCAACTCTTTATTGGAACTTAAATCCACAAGAAGTATGCTTTTTTCTAGATTAAAATTTCCAAGTTTTGTATAAAGTTCTTTTGTTTTAGGTTTTTCCAGTTTCATTGAATCTAAAATTATCAATGAATTGGCTCTAACCTTTTCACTTAAAGCAATCCTTAAAGCTTCCCTCTTTTCTTTTTGGTTAATCTTTAAATCATATTTTCTGGGCTTTGGACCATGGACAGTTCCACCATGCCTCCAGAGGGGTGATCTGATGGAACCAATCCTTGCCCTTCCAGTACCCTTTTGCCTCCAGAGCTTTCTTCCTGAACCAGATACTTCCCCCCTGGTTTTGGTGGAGGCATTTCCCTGTCTTTGATGGGCAAGGTAAACCCTGGTGTAGTGCCACAAGAGATGTCTATTTAAAGGTTTTGCAAAAATCTCATCGGGCAACTGAATCTTTTCCACCACTTCATTTTGCCAGTTCTTTACTTCCAATTCTGCCATCATTTCCTCCCGCTTTCACAAATTAAAATATAACTTCCCTTCCCTCCAGGTATGGCTCCCTTAAGGTATATCAAATTTTTGTTTTTATCTACCTTTACAATTTCAAGATTCTTAACTGTGACCTTTTCTCTACCCATTTTTCCAGCCATCCTCATTCCTTTCCATACCCTGGAAGGGTAAGAAGAAGAACCAATAGAACCTGGTGCTCTGTGGAACATTGAGCCATGGGAAGCAGGACCGCCCCTGAAATGGTGCCTGAAAACCACTCCCTGGAATCCTTTACCTTTTGAAACTCCAGTTACAGTTACCTTTTCTTTTTCTTGAAACATAGTACAAAACAATTTTTCACCCACTTCTTTATCTGGCTGCCCCTCATATCTTATTTCCATAAGTTTCTTGACAGGGGCATTGGCTTTTTCAATATGTTTCAGAAATGGCTTTGGTAATTTATTGTTTTTTACAGGTTCAATCAAACCTATCTGGAGGGCATTATAGCCATCCTTTTCCTCTGTTTTTTTCTGAACAACCACACAGGGACCTGCCTTTACCACTGTCACAGGTGTAAAGACATCATCCCTGTAAAGATGGGTCATTCCAATTTTCCTGCCAATAATTCCTCTCATTTTAAACCTCTCTTTCTTAAGGTGTTTTTATATCTACATGGACACCTGCAGGAAGTTCCATTTTCATAAGGGCTTCAAGGGTCTGGCTCGTGGGCTCCAAGATATCCAGAAGCCTCTTATGAACCCTTATTTCAAACTGCTCTCTGGATTTTTTGTCTATATTTTGATCTCTGTTTACTGTAAAACGAGAGATCTCTGTGGGAAGGGGAATAGGTCCTGATACCTTTGCCCCTGTCCTTTTTGCTGTATCCACTATTTCCAGAGCAGATTGATCCAGAAGCCGATGGTCAAAACTTTTTAATCTAATCCTTATCTTTGAGCTTTGCATATAAAATCCTTATTCCAGTATATCTGTTATGCTTCCAGCACCCACCGTCCTCCCACCTTCCCTTATGGCAAACCTTAAACCCTTTTCCATGGCTATCTCTGTTATCAACTCTACCTCTATGTTTAAATTGTCCCCAGGCATTACCATCTTCTTCTCCTCTGGTACCGTCACATTCCCAGTTACATCTGTAGTCCTGAAATAAAACTGTGGCCTGTATCCTGTAAAAAAGGGCGTGTGCCTCCCACCCTCTTCCTTTGTCAATATGTATACCTCTGCCTTGAACTTCTTGTGGGGTGTTATGCTCCCTGGTGCTGCTACCACCTGCCCCCTCTCCACTTCCCTTTTGTCCGTACCCCTCAAAAGAAGCC
>JBBFMJ010000340.1:0-2108 GCA_037478515.1 Thermoanaerobaculia bacterium | reverse complement strand
CAGCGCCCGTCATTGCCTGCCCCCCCTATTCAGAAAAATTTTCAGGGGCTGATATATTTTCCTCTTTAAATATGCCTTCCTATGTTTCTCCAATGGTGGTTCTGGATCCAGAAAACGCAGCACTGGCAGCAATTAAAATTTTAGGAATGGAAGATGAAAAATTAAGGGAAAAGCTGGCTTCCTTTAAAAATGAAAAGATGATGCAACTTCAGGAAGAAGATGAAAAGATAAGGAGGGAATAATAAGATTTGAAAGAAACATATAAAAAAATTGGAATAATAGGGGCTGGCTCACTGGGAATTGCAATTTATTCCTTTCTAAAAATTAAAGGTTTTGATGTATTTTGCTTTGATAAGGACTTAAAATTAATTAAAAAAATTAAAAAAGAGGGGCTGGAAATTTACAACAAAAGGAAAATTAAAATTCAACCTTTTAAAATTTTTAAGGACCTAAAATTCCCTTTTGAAAATTTGGATTTTATTATAATTTCTGTCAAGAGTTATGATATAAAAGATGTTTTAAAGGATTTGCCAGAGGAAGCATTTTCAAAACCCATAGTACTGGTTCAAAATGGCTTAGGTGTTGAAGATTTTTTTAAAGGAAAAAGAAAATTAAATTTATATCGTTTTGTATGTCATCTGGCAGTTTATAGGAAAGAAGGAAATAAGATTTTTTTAAAAATATTAAAGGGGGAAAATTATTTGGGTGGTGGTGATGAAAAATCAGGAAAAATTATAGCCAGTTCTCTCTCCAGTGCAGGTTTTAAAACCCTTTATAAGAGGGATATAAAAAAATATAGCTGGGAAAAAACAATCTTGAACTGCCTCCTCAACCCCTTATGTGCAATTTTCCAAAAAAATATGAAGGAAGTTTTAAAAATAGGTGGGATTGAATTTGTTTTAGAAAATATTTTAAGGGAGTCCCTTGAAGTTGCAAGGGCAGAGGGTATAATTTTTAATAGAAATTTTGAAAGGGAAGCATTAAGATATATAAAAAAGGGAAAAGACCATATCCCTTCTATGGTTTTTGATATAAAAAGGGGAAAAACAGAGATAGATTTTCTAAATGGAAGGATATCAAAAATAGGGAAAAAACATAATATTGAAACGCCTGTAAATAATTTTATTGTTTCCCTCATAAAAAGATTTACAGATGATAGAAATATTTAATAATTTAAGAGACCTTTTAAAAAACTATTATTTAAATTTAAAGGAAACAAAAAAGCCCATTGCCTATCTTTCAGCAATGGCACCACAGGAAATATTTAGGGCTTTTGGATTTGAAGTTTTTCTTCCAGAAAATCATTCTGCCCATATAGGGGTTAAAAGAAAAGGGGAGTTTTTTATTAAAAGAGCAATTCAGGAGGGCTTTTCACCAGATATTTGCAGTTATCTTTTATCTGATATTGGTTCCCATTTGGAAGGAAAAATTTCCTTTGAAGAATATGGGCTTGAAAATTTCCCTTTGGCATCCCTTTTTTGCTTTTCCACAAATCAATGTTATGAGATAGGGGAGTGGTTTAAATTTTTATCCTCTCTTTATAATGTTCCTTTCTTTTCAATTCCTGTAGTTAAAAATTATAATGGTGAAAAGGATTTTTTAAATTTCTTTGAAAGAAAAATTTTAAATTTAATTAAAAATATAGAGGAATTTAGGAATGAAAAATTGGATTTTGAAAAATTAAATAAAAATTTAAAAAATACAAAAGAGGCATCAATTTACTGGGAAAAGTTTTTAAATCTAAATAAAGGAAAAAGTTTTAAGTCATCTTTTTTAGACCATCTTTTTTTAATGGCACCAATGGTTTTAATGAGGGGAGAAGAAAAAATAGTTAATTTTTATAAAAAATTATATGAATTTTCAAAGGATCAAAAAGATAGAGATTATAAATATCGCTTTTGGTGGGAAGGGATGCCTGTCTGGGGGAAACTCAGGTATTTTAAGGAAAAATTTGAAAAGTTGGAAATGGCAGTGGTGGGATCCACTTATGCCTCTTCTTGGGTCTTTAATTTTGAAAGCAAAAATCCTGTAAAAGCAATTTCTGAAATCTATTATAAAAACCTTTTTATAACCTGGTCTGAGGAAAAAAAGTTAAAATGGCTTATAAA
>JBBFMJ010000339.1:0-2110 GCA_037478515.1 Thermoanaerobaculia bacterium | reverse complement strand
CTTTTTTTGATTTTTTTACTATATTAAAGCATTTTCAGAAAGGTATTCTTTTTCCTCATCTGATACGGTTAAAAATAAGTCAAACTAATATTTTCCATCAAAATTCTTTAAAATTATATTTTAAACCTGCAGGCAAAATAATAAAAAATATGAGCCTATAAACTATTCCATTTTTTCCATAGTCCCTTTCTGCCCGCATTTGGGGCATACCTTTGGTTTGCACCTTCCTTCCTTTACTTCTCCGCATTTTTTACATTTAAACTTTGACATAAATATCTCCTACTTTATAATAAAATTTAAATCTTCTTCTTTAATCATCCCCTGAGGCACAAGGCGTCTTAAAAGCTCCATCCAGTCCTTTTTTTCCAGAACAAGGGGTTTTAGCATCTTCTTACCTTCTTCTCTTTCCCCTGCAAGATAAAAACTTAAACCGACCCAGAAAACTATTTCATCATTTCTATATAAATTCAATGCTTCTGAATAAAATTTTAAAGCATTTTTTATATCTTTCTTGGAAAGTGCTATATCTTCCTTATCCATAAGGGAATACGCCTTTTGAATTTTATAGAGCCGTTCCAGTTCCTTGATAGGTTCCTCAGAATCCTCAACCCTTAAATCCAGCACAACATTCTGAAAAGGATTATCCCCTGCCTTTACCTTGACAATCTTTATTGAAGCAGATTGCTTACCCCTCAAATCCCCACCCTTCTCTTCCGCTGCCTTCAATGCTTCTATCATCCTTTCAGCAAGAGTACCCTTTGTCTTCCTGAATGCTTCTGCCATTGCTTCTGGAACCCCTTCCTGCCTCATTATATTTGCCTGAACCGAAAACCCCTCTCCTGTCAAATGGCTTGCATATTTTATGCAATTTTTCCCAGTAAAGGAAGAGACCTTACCGTATTTGTCTAAAATTGCCACCTGCCTCACATCTCTTCCTTCATCTATGGCAAGGAGTGCTTTCAAGGTCTCTTCTGCAGAAAAGCCCTTTTTCATCATTTCAATTCCCATATAACCATAGGAAGGATTTACAAAGGACTGGGTTGCCACAACCCCCACCCCTGCTTCTGCCCATCCCACCACAGAGCCAACAGAAAACCAGTGGCTCTGGACGGCAACTCCCATCTCTTCTCCATCCCAAGCAACTATGGAATAGGTGCTGAATGTAATTGAAGGAATAAGTAAAAGGATAAGAATTAAAATCATAAAAAAATTATAACATAAAAGAAATATATTTTTTTTAAATATTGTTAAAATGATAAATATAAGGAGGTATTATGGAACTTTTAGATGGAATTAAAGGAAGAAGAGCAATAAATTTCTTTGACCCCCAGAGGGAAGTTGAAGAGAAAACTTTAATGGAAATCTTAAAAATTGCCTGGCTTGCGCCTTCCTCTTTCAATCTTCAACCCTGGGAAGTGATTGTGGTAAAGAGCAAAGAAGAAAAGAAAATTTTAAGAGAAATTGCCTTTGGCCAGCCAAAAGTGGAAGAAGCATCAGCAGTTCTGATAATAATTGCAAATCCTGAAGCCGTGGAGGAGAATTTAGAAGAAATTTTAAAAAACCGGCTTGAATTGGGTTATATGAAAAAAGAACAAATAGAAGTTTATAGAAATATGCCAAAAAAGTTATACGGAGAAAAAGAGAGTACCAAAAGAAAAATCTTTGCTGCTAAAAATGCAGGGCTCTTTGCTATGAATTTAATGCTGGCTGCCAGGGGCTACGGGCTTGAAACGCACCCTATGGATGGTTTTGATGAAGAAAAACTTAAGGAAAGATATAAAATTGATAAAGAAAAGTTGGTGCCAATGCTAATTGCCCTGGGCTATCCAAAGAAGGATTTAAAACTTTTTCCCCAAGCCCATAGATTTTTTAAAGTTAAAATTATTTAAAAATTAACTCAAGCAGGGTTTATTTTTTCAAATTCAAGAGAGGGAGATGCTTTTGACATTTCTTCTTTAAATTTTTGAAGATAAATTTCTACAGGGGTTGAAATTTCATCCTTTAAAAATTGAGGAATTTTTAAATAATCCTCCAGATAGAGAAAAATAACCTCCTTTAAATCCACCTTTGATAGGTCTCTGGCAAATCCCAAAGACCCCTCCTCCCCCTC
>JBBFMJ010000338.1:0-2115 GCA_037478515.1 Thermoanaerobaculia bacterium | reverse complement strand
ATGGTAGATTTGACATAGCCAGAATCCTTCTGGAGAAAGCAATAAAATATAAAAAGAATGATTTGAGAGCATATTTTTTGCTTGCAGAGATTTATGAAAAGGAAGGGAAAAAAAAGGAAGCTCTGGATATTTATAGAGAGATTATGGTTATTTCAGAGTGGCAGACAAAGGATGAAAACTTCCAGAGGGCTTCCAAAAAGATTTTTTCCCTTACAAATGCTTCCCTTCATCCTCTGGACTGAATTATTTTTCAAAGGGGATTTTTAGTGTAATTTTATCTATTTCAACGGTTATCTCTCCACTCCAGCCAGCTGAAATTTTTAATGAAAGGTCTTCTTCTAAAAATTTTTTTGTAAGAATATAAATTAGAAGGTCACCTTTCAAGGGTATTTTCAAAGGGAACACTCTATCCCCTTTTCCTATCTCCTCTTCAATTTTAAAATCTTCTTCAAGTTTTTGATTTTCTATAAGGAATAAAACTTTTATATTTTTTACTTTTAGCTTAAAATTAAAGGGATTTTTTAAAATAAGATTAAAATTTATCTGGGGTTTTTCTTTTAGGGATACTTTAATCTCTTCTATTTTAATAATATCCATTTCCAGCTCTGTCTCTTTCTCAATATTTAAGTTATAGCTGAAGTCCTTTAAAATTTTTATTTCTTCATTTTTATTTATTTCTTTAAAGATAAGTTCCAATTTTATATCTTTTCCTTTTAAAAAATTTAAAAAATCTTCCCTTTTTATGTTTTTTGTTTCAATTTCAATATGGAAAGGATAAGAGCAAAGATTTTTTTTACAGGGGAAGTATATTCTGGAAAACCTTTTAACTTCGCCCATCTTTTTGTTTTTATGAATTAAATTTCCTTTTAAATTATAAATTCCCTCTCCTATAAAGCTTCTTTCCAATTCCAGGGAAGTATGGAGAATAATTTTTTCCTCTTCAAAACTGATTTTTGATATATTAAAAATGGATAGGATTAAAAAAAATATCATATTAATTCTTTATGGCAAAATAAAAATTTTCAGTTTCATAAAGTTTTAATTTATCCTGAAGGGGAGAAAGAAAAGTTTTGGCATAAGGGTTGGATTTATCCCACAAAATTAGCCATCTTTCTTTGGAGTGGGTTATGTTTTTTTCAAACCAATTTTTGTCTTCTTCCTCTATTTTACTTACAAAATACCAGCCCTGATGTTCATTCTGGGAAGGGGGAAAAGTAAAGACCTCATTTTTCTTGCCTGCTTTTTCAATCTGATAAATTAAAGAGAGTTTCCAGTAGCCAAAGACACAGATTTTTGTGTCCTGCTCAACAAGAGATGAAATTTGTTCCATTTCCCTGTTTATACTCAAACCCTTTGAAAAACTCCAAAAAATTAATATTAAGGAAATTATGGCTATAATAAAATAGAGATATTTTAGAACTTTTATAAGTTTAAAATTTTTGCTTAAAAAATCTAAAAGAAAGATAGCAAAAGGTATAAAGAAAAAGCTTTCTGTTCTGGAAGGGACATAAAGATTTTTATAAGAAAAGGATATGAGGAAAATTATTGAAATGTTTAATATAAATGGTATTGTAATAAAAGAAAGGTTTCTATTTTGGATTTGATATAGGGAAATAAAAAAATTGGGAAAAAAGAATATAAGGGGTGGTATCAAAGGAAAAAAATTATATACAAAATTTTCAAATAGATTTGGTCCCAAATTTGAAAAAAATAAAAATGGAGATTTTATATTTAAAAGATTGGATGCCCAGAAAAGGGATTCCTTAGGTTGGACTCTAAATAAAAAGATAAGAGGTATAACTGCTGCAAAGGAAAGGATAATGGATAAAAGATACTTTTTTTCTCTTTTTAAAAATAAAAGAAAAATTAAAAAACTAAAATAAAAAAGTGAAATATAATGAGTATAGGCAAGAAGAATGAAAATAACAGCAAGCAAAAAGGGCCTTTTTTTAGTAAGTATTTCGTAGAAAAAAATACTACTTAAAAATAAAATCAAAGAATATGCTCTGGCTTCTGCTGAAAAATAGAGGGGTACTGGAAACAAAAAAATAAGAGAGCTTAAAATATCTTCTTTTATATTTAAATAACTTAAAATTTTTTTTAAAAACAGGCTAG
>JBBFMJ010000337.1:0-2122 GCA_037478515.1 Thermoanaerobaculia bacterium | reverse complement strand
TAATTTTCAATGTTTCCGCATTCCTTCCATTTTTCTTTCTCAATAAAAAAGCTATCAATTTGAAGATTTTTTTCAAGGGCTTTAAGCCAAATTTCTTTTATAGAAAAAATTTTTCCCTCCATTAAATTTAAAATCTCTGGCTCATAAATTGCAATTCCACCAAAGGTCTTTAAATTTTTTGAAAATTTCTTAGAAACTTCTATTAGTTTTCCATCCTTTGATATATTTAAATTATTTGTCTCTGGGTTATCAGTTATTAAAAGGGTTCCAAAATTTTTATTTTTTTTGTGATATTCTATTATTTCTTTTAAGGAAAAATCAAAGATTATGTCAGAATTTATTACAATAAAATTTGAGCCCCTTAAAAATTCCTTTGCATTTTTAAGTGCTCCACCAGTATCCAATAGTTCTTTTTCATAAAAAAAGTGGAAATTAAATTCCCCTTTAAATTTTTCAAAAAATTCCTTTACATTTTCAGGTTTCCAGTGTAAATTTATACCAATTTCTTCAATCCCTGCTTCTTTTAATTTTTCAAGGATATGCTGGACTAAGGGTTTTCCAAGGAAAGGAAGCAGGGGCTTTGGAATTTCCTCTGTTAAAGGTCTTAATCTTTTTCCCAGCCCTGCACATAAGATAAATCCTTTCATTTATAAAGAAAAAATTCCTTTCTTATTTTATTGAAAATCCTGCAGTCCTCCCTTTCCCTTTCTTCAAATTTTTCAAAGGGCAAGTTTTCTTCAATGGATTTTCTTAAAAAATCAGTTCCAGAGAGAATATCAATGGGGAGTTTTTCATATTCATATTCATAGGGGGGCTCTTTCCATTTGAATTTATCAGGGTAAAGCTGGAGAGAAATTTTTAAAATTTTATAGGCAAGGGAAAAGGATTTTAGTTTCTTTTTATTTAATATATGTATCTGGAAGCCCTTACAAATTTGACCTTTATATTTGTTGAAGGTGGGTTCAAAATGTAGGGGTCTGAAAAAGACACTCTCATCCTTTAATTTTTTTATCTCCCTTTCAATTTTTTCATCAAAAAATGGTGCCCCAAAGATTTCAAAGGGTTTTATGGTTCCCCTTCCTTCTGACAAATTTGTCCCTTCCAAAAGGCACATACCGGGGTAGAGAAGGGCTGTCTCTTCTGAAGGCATATTTGGGGAAGGCATAACCCATTTGAGTTTTGTATCCTCAAAAAAGTAATCCCTTTTATAATTTTTCATTAAAATGAAATTTAAATCTAAATTTTTATAAAAATTTTCCTTAAAATATAAAGCAATTTCTGAAATTGTAAGACCATGTCTTGTAATTAAGGGATGAAGACCTACAAAGGAAGAAAATTTTTCCTCAAGCATAAAACCTTCAACCCTGTTGCAGGAAATTGGATTGGGCCTGTCAAGTACAAGGACTGGAATTCCTAACTTTTCACATACCTTAAAACATAAAGCCATAGTCCAGATAAAGGTATAATACCTGGAGCCCACATCCTGCAAATCAATTATTAGCAAATCCAAATTTTTTAGCCATTCTTCCTCTGGCTCCCTTTTTTTCCCATATAAACTATAAACAGGGATTTTTAGCTCTGGATGGATGAAGGTTTCCCATTCAATCATATTGTCCTGGGTATGCCCTGTAAAGCCATGCTGTGGACCAAATAAAGCCACAACCTTTACCTTTTTTGATTTTATTATAACTTCAAATGAAGATTTTAAATTTGAATCCACCCCTGCTGGATGGGTTAAAACCCCTGCCCTTTTTTTATAAAATTTTTTAGGTATTTTTTCTTCAAATAAATCTATTCCTAAAAGGGTTTTCATAAAATCAAATTAAAAAGAATTAGAAAAAGGGCTAAAACTGGATAAAATCCATCAATATATAAACTAAACCTCACACCTCCTGGTATGACCTTTCTTTGAAAAAGAAGATAGTAAAATAAAATATGTAAAGGGAAGAATAAGAAAAAAAGAATATTTATGGAGGGGTTTTTTATGTAGATAAAAATTAAAGTCAAAATACTTGAAATTAAGGAAATATTAAATAAAATTATGCTTGCCCTTAAACCAAAATAAATTGGAATCGTCTCCTTTCCCACCATTCTATCCCCCTGAAGGTCCTTTAAATCATAG
>JBBFMJ010000336.1:0-2134 GCA_037478515.1 Thermoanaerobaculia bacterium | reverse complement strand
ATTGAACCCCAAAAAAGGGAAAATTTTTGCTTTCCACTCCTTCAATTCCCCCTTCCTCACTTTTTGCAACTATTTTAAAATCTTTTAAAAACTCTTCTGTCTCCAGCACTTCTTCAAAATGGCTTTCATACATCTCAAAATTTTCAGGAAAATCTCTAAAAATTAAACTTTTTTCAAGCAATTTTATTTTCTCAAAACCCTTATGTTCCCTCTCTGCCTTCTGAACTTTGGAACCAAAAAAAAGTGACATTGCCTGATGCCCATAACAGATGCCTAAAGTTGGTTTTTGATGAGAAAAAATATAATTTAAATAATTTAAATCCACTTCCCCATCCCCCACCATTTTTTGGCTTCCTGAAAGGATTATGAAATCTGGGCTTTCAATTTTTTCACCTTCATTTATTATAAATAAAAATTCATCACCCTTTAAAATATCCTTTAAAAATTTTTCATATTTTTCTATCTTTTTTTCTTTTTTTTCCTTATAAAAATTTATAAGATATATTTTTTTCATGAAAAAATAACATCCAGAAACATCATAAGGGCAAAACCAGAAAGGATTGAAATTGTGGAAAGGTCGCTGTGGGGCTCTTTCTGGGCTTCAGGTATGAGTTCTTCCACCACCACATAGACCATGGCACCTGCCGCAAAGGATAGGGCAAAGGGAAGTATTGAATGAGCCAAAAGGACAAAAAAAACCCCAAAAACCCCTGCCACTGGTTCCACCACTGCGGAAAGCTGCCCATACCAGAATGCCTTCCAAGGGGAAGCCCCTTCCCTTCTTAAAGGTCCAGAGACAGCAAAACCCTCTGGAAAATTTTGAAGCCCAATTCCAACAGCAAGGGAAATGGCAGCCAGAAGGGAGGAATTTTCAATATTTAAAGAAGCAGCACCAAACCCCACACCCACTGCGAGCCCTTCTGGTATATTATGAAGGGTAATTGCCAGAATTAAAAGGGTCATCCTCCTCCAGCGCGTCTTTACTCCTTCCTCTTCATCTTTTAAAGTAAAAAGATGAATATGGGGAAGGATTTTGTCAATTAAAAGGAGAAATAAACCACCAGATAAAAATCCAGAAATAACCAAATATAATTTGCCCTTTCCCATTTCAATGGCTGGGGAAAGCAAACTAAAAAAGGAGGCAGATAGCATAATTCCTGCTGCAAAGGAAAGCATTGAATCCAGGGTTCTTTTTGAAACTTCTTTTTTAAAGAAAATAAGGGAAGCCCCCAGAGCAGTCATAAGCCAGGTAAAAAGGGTGGCAATGAGGGCTTGGAAGACAGGGTTTAGGGTTTTAAAAAACTCCATAATTTTTCAGGGTTAAATTTCCTCATTGAAAGGGGGGTTTTATCCTTTTGGTAAACAGAAACCAGTTCTTCCAGCGTATTTTTATTCTCATTTTTATAAATAACCCCTAAAGGAAATTTATCCTGCTTGAGGGTTATCTTTAATGCCTCCTCTCTATTTCCAGAATCCCAATTTTCTGGAAGATGGAAGGAATTTTCCTTGAACCACTGATAGGTGTTTACCTTATTGAAACTTACACAGGGTTGAAGGATAAGGATAAGGGAAAAACCTTTATGCAGAACTGCCTTTCTTATAATCTCTTCTGTAAATTTTATATCTTGGGCAAGGGTACAGGCAACAAAGGAACAGTCCTGAGAAATTGCCAAACTTAAAGGATTTAAAGGATTTTCAATAACCCCATCTATTTGAAAGGGAGTTTTATACCCAAGCTGGCTTGTGGGAGATGCCTGTCCCTTTGTTAGTCCATAAACCATATTATTATGAAGAAGTAAGGTTATGTCTGGATTTTTCCTTATGGTATGTATAAAATGGTTTCCACCTTCTGCCAGCATATCCCCATCCCCACCCACAGCCACTACCTTCATTTCAGGGTTTACAAGTTTTATTCCCAAGGCAGCAGGAAGAGCCCTTCCATGTAGGCCATTAAAAAAATGGCTTCTGAAAAAATGTGGAAGTTTTGCTGCCTGCCCTATTCCAGATACAATTATAAGCTCTTCTGGTTTTAAACCCAAGCTGCTACAGGCATTTTTTAAAGCTGTAATGATTGGAAAATTCCCACACCCTGGGCACCAGGTATTTTCCACATAGGGTTTATCAAAAAGGGATT
>JBBFMJ010000335.1:0-2142 GCA_037478515.1 Thermoanaerobaculia bacterium | reverse complement strand
GATGATTACGGGCTTTTGAACAGTGGGTGCCTGACCGCTTATAAGCATTTTGGCTTCTTCCAAAGTTAAAGTATCCTCCCCGCTGGACTTTTGGATGCCTAAACTATTCAGAATAAATATAATTTCGGGGATTGTCTTCCCCATTGCCTGTGCCAGGTCTTTTACTTTAATCTCATCCACCATAAATTATTCTTCTTCCTCCCCGAGGGCAGATTTTATTTTAATAGCTGTATTTTTTCCTATTCCAGGAATGGAACAGAGTTCTTCTAAAGATATTTTTTTAATATCTTCCAGGGTATTTATTCCATGGGCTTTTAATTTTTCCACTGTCTTTTCACCAATTCCAGGAATCTGGGAAAGTTCTTCCCCTTCCTTTTCTTCCACTTCTTCTGTCTCCTCCGTCTTTTCTTCTTCCTGTTGAATATTCATAATCTTTGAAAGAACTTCCTGAACCTCTTTCTTTACATCGGTCTCACTCTTTACTTCTATTTTAACTCCAATAAGTTCTGAAGCCAGCCGAACATTTTGACCCTTTTTTCCTATTGCCAGAGAAAGGGAATTGTCATCCACCACCACATCTATGGATTTTGTACCATCGGGATTTGCTTTGACAAGTACCCTGTTTATTTTTGCAGGGGCTAAAGCATTTTGAGCAAAGGTTACAATATCTTCTGCCCAAGGAATGATATCAATTTTTTCTCCTCTGAGTTCTCTGGTAATTGCCTGTATCCTGGCACCCTTTATTCCAATACAGGCACCCACAGGATCCACATCCCTGTTTCTTGAGAAAACAGCCACTTTTGCTCTTTCCCCTGGATCCCTGACTGCATTTTTGATTATGACAGTGCCATCATAAATTTCTGGAACCTCCACTTCCAGGAGGCGGACCAGAAGCCTTGGGTCGGTTCTGGAAAGGATAACCTGAGGACCGGTACCTTTTTCAAGGACATCTATTATAACTGCCCTTATCCTTTCTCCAATGGACCATTTTTCCATCTTGGATTGCTGATCCTTTGGTATCTTGGCTTCTGTTTTCCCAAGGTCTACTATGATTTCCCCTTTTTCAAATCTCTTTATAGGTCCTGTAACCAGATCCCCAATTTTCTGAATATATTCCCTGTAAATCTTAATTCTTTCGGCATCTCTTATCCTTTGGCAGAGTACCTGTTTTGCTGTTTGAGCTGCAATTCTTCCCAATTTACTCAAATCCAGTTCTCTTTTTATAAAATCTCCAATATTTATATTTGGGTCAATCTTTCTTGCCTCTTCCAGGGAGATTTCCTCCTTTGGATCTTCTACTTTTTCCACAACCTTCTTCTGGGTATAGGCAATGATAATATCCTTTTCAGGGTCATGGTGGGCATAGACCTTCTCATCCAGATGGTAAAACTTTCTGGCAGCCGTAGCAATGGCGTCTTCCAGTGCCTTAATTATAAATTCCATCTCCAGATCTTTTTCTCTGGAGGCTTCCTTTAAAACATGGATCAAATTTATACTCATAACTCCTCCCAGGGACCTAAAAGGTTTGGATTTTCTATTTTATCAAACCTGAAAATTTTTATTTCTTTCTTTATCTTTAAATAGATCAAATCTTCAAAAACATCCATTATTACTCCTTTATATTCTTTTCCTTCATAATCAAATTTTACTCCTTTTCCTTTAAACCTTAAAAACTCTTTAATGTTCCTCAAGGGCCTTTCAATTCCGGGGGAAGAAACTTCCAGATTGTATTTACAGGGAATGGGATCTTCAATATCCAAAAAAGTGCTCAACGCCTTTGAAACAATTTCACAATCTTTGAGGGTTATACCCCCAAGGGAATCAATCTTCACAATGAGTACACCCTTTCTTTCCGAACCTTTCCATTCCACTGAAAAGAGTTCATAACCCTTACTCTTTACAACTTCTTCAATCTTCTTCTTTAAATCTTCACTAATCATAATAAACAAAAAAGTGGGCACCATCGCCGCCCACTTTCCTTCCTTTTAATAATATCATAAACAAAAATAAAAATCAATTCAAATTAAAAACCTTAAAATTTTAACTTAAAAGGAACAAAAAAGTTATAATAATCTTATGGCACATATTCCTTTCTTTTATTCTTTTGATATGAAAAGTTTAAATGAAGAGGATACTTACCAT
>JBBFMJ010000334.1:0-2150 GCA_037478515.1 Thermoanaerobaculia bacterium | reverse complement strand
GAGGAAGGAATTGATATCTCAAATCAATACTCAAAAAATGTAAAGGACTTGATGGACAAGGAATTTGCCTTTGTAATAACCCTCTGCGGGGATGCCAATGAAAACTGCCCTTCCTTTCCAAAAAAGACAAAAAAATTTCATAAGGGTTTTAAAGATCCAGCAAAAGCAAAGGGTAAGGAAGAAGAAATTTTAAATATCTATAGAGAAGTAAGGGATGAAATAAAAAATTTTATCCTTTCTTTAAAGGAGTTTTTAGGAATAAATAAACAATAACGGGCTGGCGTAAAACCAGCCCCTACTGACTGCCATTGTGAGAAACGAAATGTTGCGCGTCAATTTTGTCCTCATAAATGCTGAGGAAATAGAAGTAGTTGGTCGTGGAGCGTGAACCGTGAAAGGTGAAACGTGAAGCGTGAAAAACGAATGTTTTCTAAATAAACTATTGTTTTTCTGCACTGTGTATGTCAAACGCAAGCTAAAGCCTGCGGCTACAATCTTTTCCCTAAATGCCAAATGCTAAATGCCAACTACTGCTCTACTGCTCTCTTTTGATTATGAAATATTTACTAAAACCCTCTGGCCTTTGTAATTCCACTCTTTAAATAGAAAGATAGCGTCTCCAGCCGTATTTTTAAATCCACATTTAAAGTTACAACCCCTTCCTTTTCTTTAATTTGAATGGGAGCAAAATTTAAAATTCCCTTTACCCCACTTTTTGTTAGCCGCTCATATATCTCCTGGGCAGAAGAAGGATGGGTTGCAATTACCCCTATTTTTACATTTTCCTTTTTTATAAAATCCTCTAAATTTTCAACAGACAAAATTGGAGTTCCTTTTTTTGTTTTTTTTCCAATCTTTTCAGGGTCTTTGTCAAAAAGAGCAACCGTTTTAAAACCCCCTGAATTAAATCCCTGAAAGTCCGCCAGTGCCTGTCCTAAATGCCCTGCTCCCACTATTATCACCTTTTTTTCCCTTTTTAAATCCAGGATTTTTATTATAGTTTTGTGCAACTTTTCCACATCATAACCCTTTCCCCTCCTCCCAAATTCCCCGAAATAAGCCAGGTCCTTCCTGAGCTGGTCTGAGGAAATCTGAAACCTCTCTTCCAGTTTTTTGGAAGAGATTATTTTTATATTTTCCTTTTTTAAAATATTCAGACATCTTAAATATAAACTCAATCTTAAAATAGTTGCTTCTGAAATACTTTTTGGAATTTTAAAAGAAACCAAGGAAAACCTCCACAGCTTTGGATGCCCTTTCAAAAAGATAGGAAGGAAAAGCCCCAAAATAGATTAGGGAAAGCAAAATAATTCCAAGGCCCAAAGTGGAATAGAGATTTAAGTTTAGAGGTGCTCTTTCACTTTCTTCCTCTTTCATATATAAATAGTAAATAACCCTTACATAGTAGTAAATAGAAAGAATTGAATTAAAAATACCAATGAGAGCAAGGGTATATAGTTTGGCATCAATCAAGCCGTAAAAAAGGAAAAATTTTGCAGAAAAACCCTGAAAAGGAGGAATCCCTGCAAGGGATGCCATTGAAAAGGTTAGGACCAGAGCAGGGAAGGGATATGCAAAACCCAAGCCCTTGAAATCATTTAAAGTCCTGGGTTCATTTTCTGAAGAACCAATAAGCCCTAAAACTGCAAATCCCCCCATAGTCATAATTAAATAGGCAAAACCATAAAAAAGGACACTTTTTGTGGAAAGTTCTGTGGAAGCCAGAATACCTGCAAAGAGATAGCCCATATGAGCAATTCCTGAAAAGGCAAGCATCCTTTTTAAGTCCTTTTGAACCAGTGCAATTAAATTTCCAATAAACATTGAAAGGATAGCTATAACTGCCAGGATTTTAATGGCATTTTGATGGTATAAAAGAAAAAGATTTGGAAGAAAGGTATAAGCAATTTTAATCAAGACAGAAATGGTGGCAAATTTAGGGACTGTGGAAAGGAAAAGGGTAATGTAAGAAGGGCTTCCCTGATAAACATCTGGTGCCCAGAAATGGAAAGGAAAAAGGGAAAGTTTAAACAAAAATCCACAAGCCATCAAACTGATTGAGAATATAAGAAAAATTGTTGGGGTTCTGGAAGACAAAACCAGACTTCCTGTTTCTCCATAATAATAAGCCATTCCAAAAAGTGTGATAG
>JBBFMJ010000333.1:0-2159 GCA_037478515.1 Thermoanaerobaculia bacterium | reverse complement strand
ATTATACAAACCTTTCGCTATATATCGTCTCTTATCATAATTAATATTCGTAACAATACTTGCAATGCCTTTATGTAATACTATTTCTGTTTTAGATTCCTTGCTTTTTTTATTTTTTTGCCTTTGCTTTCATTTTCCCAGGAAAAAAATTTGGAACAGGCACCTTTTAATCCTCAATTTTTAGAATTTATGCAAAAATACTACAGAGGAGAATATTATCCTTGGACTGAGGAAGGAAACTACATTGGTTATATACCACCTCCTTTGGACCTTTCTCATTTGCAAAAAAGCAGTTCAAAATCAGAGTATTCAAATTTATTTTATCCAGCAACCTATGATTTAAGAAATTATGGGAAAATGACTCCAGTTAGAAATCAAGGCAGCTGTGGTTCCTGCTGGGCTTTTGCCACTTATGGTTCTCTGGAATCTACATTGCTTACAGCAGAGAACAGGGATTTTTCAGAAAATCATTTAAAGAATACCCATGGATTTGATTGGACTTGCTGTGCAGGTGGAAATGAATATATTTCAATGGCATACCTTTCAAGGTGGTCAGGTCCCTGGAATGAAACTGATGATCCCTATAATCCTTCATCCTGTACATCCGCAACAAATAAGCCGGTCCAAAAACACCTTCAAAATGCTTTTTTCATTCCCAAAAATATAACTTTAATTGATTCAATTCCAGATATAAAGTATGCAATTATGAATTATGGAGCTGTAAAGGCATCCTATTACCATAGCGATACATATTACAATTCAACCTATAAGTCATATTATTATAATGGTACAAATTCGACAAACCATGCAGTTACAATTGCTGGATGGGATGATACTTTCAGCAGGACAAAATTTAATATTCAGCCACCCGGAGATGGTGCATTTCTGGTCAAAAACAGCTGGGGCACCAGCTGGGGTGCTAGTGGATATTTTTACTTATCTTATTATGATAAATCTTTGAGCGGATTTACAATCTTTTTTGGTGAATCAGTATTTAATTTTGATTATATCTATCAATATGATCCCTTAGGATGGGTTTCAAGTTTGGGTTACAGTTCTGAAACTGCCTGGTTTTCAAATATTTTTACCTCTACTTCCAGTCAATATCTTCTGGCAGTAAGTTTTTATGTGGCAAGCCCAAATTCATCTTATGAGATTTATGTTTATACAAATGCAAATTCAGGACCCAGAAGTGGGACCCTTTCCGGGACAAAGACAGGCACAATTGAAAATGCTGGTTATAACACTATTTTATTAAATTCTCCAATTTATTTAAGTTCGGGTCAAAAATTTTCAGTGGTTATTAAATTGACTACCCCGGGGTACAATTATCCAATTCCTATTGAATATGCTTATAGTGGATATTCCAGTGGTGCCAGTGCTTCACCTGGTCAAAGTTATATAAGTTATAACGGTACTTCCTGGCAGGATATAACCACCTGGAATTCCACAGCAAATGTTTGTCTTAAAGCATTTTCATCAAATACCTATCCTGGAGAAGTCCCAGAAAATAGTGTGAAGGTATATAAATCTGGATCAAATCAAATTAAAATAACCTGGGGTGCTCCTTCTTGTGGTGGTGCTACAAACTATACAATTTATGAAGGCAATTTAGACCAGCTTTTGACTTCGGGCTACAACCATTATTCAAAGGTCTGCAGTGATTCCGGAGGGGATAGGTCTGAGACCTTTACTCCATCCACTTCAAATTCATATTATATTGTTGTGCCAAAGACATCTTTAAATGTCGAAGGTTCTTACAGCTTTGGAAGACCAAAGGGGCTGGATATTGCCAGTTGTGGAATTCAATATCAAATCCCCTTTGATTGTCCTTAATTTTTTTATTCTTTTAAATTAAGAATTATTAAAAAGTAAGAATTTTCCTGAAAGGACCTGTAAAATTTTTCCCCTTCTTCGTTTTCCATTTTTAAAAACAAGGCAGGTTCTTTTTTTAATGTAATTCCCTTAAAAAATGAAGAAAATCTGTTTTTTAATTTTTGGAAAAATGAAATTTTAAGTGGAAAATTGGCTTCTTTTTTCAACGAAACATAGATTTTAAATTCCTCTTTTCCCTTTATGTAAAAATCCTTGGGAATTCTGATGAGTTCTTCAAGGGTGGGAGGAATCTGGGGTTTTTCTTCCTTTTTTTCCTGAGGGTT
>JBBFMJ010000332.1:0-2173 GCA_037478515.1 Thermoanaerobaculia bacterium | reverse complement strand
CCTTTTCAGATGAATTGTAATGCAAAACAATTTCATACCTTTCTTCCGCCAGGGAAATTGCCATCATCTTCCCAAGCCGTTTTGCCCCACCAGTTATAAGCACACCTTTTTTCATAAAATTAGTATAGCACAACTATGCCTTTATCCATTTAAAAATTTCTTTTATATTGGGTCTTTTTCCATACATCAAGATTCCCACCCTGTAAATTTTTCCACTTAAATAAATTACAAACAAAACTGTTCCAGAAGTCAAAAGAATTGAAAGAACTATCTGCCATAGAGGAGGGGTTTCTACAAGCATTCTTAAATAGAAAAGCAAAGGAGTAAAGAAGGGAATGAGAGAAAGGACCACTGCCAAAGTGGAATTGGGTGCCTGGATTATCATTTGCATAATAAAAATAGGTAAAATCAGGGGAAGGATTATTATTGTGGACATCTGCTGGGCTTCCTGCTCTGAAGAAAAGAGGGAACCCAGGGCGGCATAGAGGGAAGCATATAGGAGGTATCCCAGTACAAAAAATATTCCAAAAAAGGAAATTTGAAGGAAGTTGAGGGAGGGGAGTTTTTCCATAAAGAGCCCTTGAGAAGCACCAAAAGAGATAATTAAAAAGGCAAAAGCCCAGATTAGAATTTGGGTTATTCCTGCAAGGGCAACCCCAAGGATTTTCCCTATCATCAATTTAAAGGGAGAAATGGAAGAAACCAGGATCTCCACCACTCTTGTATTTTTTTCTTCCAGAACTGCCCTTAAAATATGGGCTCCATATCCAAGGATAGCAGTGTATAAAATGAAAAATAAGACAAATACTGCAAAAAAGGAAGTTAGAGCTCCTTCTTTTTTTTCCTTCCCTTTAAGAATTTTTATTCCCTCTAAATTTAACTTATGGGATATTTTTTGCATTGCTTCGCTGCCTAATTTAAGGTCTTCCGCTGCCTTTTTTGTAATTGCATTATTTAAAATTAGCTCCACTTTAGAGATTAATGAGAAGTTTGATAGGTTTCTTGCATAAAATTTTGCTTCTTTTGCATTAAAAGGATTTTCTGGAATGATCAATACTCCGTCAACTTCCTTATTTTCAACTTTATTTTTTAATTCATCTAAACTTAAATTCTTTCCATCCAAAATTTTTAATTTAACTTCTGAAATCCCTTCCCTTTTTAATTCTTTTTCTTCAATATATCTTAGAATGCAGTTGCTTTCATCTTTAATGTAAATTGTATTTTCAGTTTTTTGCTTTGAAACTAAAAGAACCGGGAGAACCATAAGGGCCAGCATTAGAATTGGCAAAAATACAGTAGAAAGCCAAAAAGCAAGGGATTTTACTATATGAAGATATTCCTTTTTTAACACAACAAAAGTATTATTCATTTCTCACCACCTTTAAAAATATTTCTTCAAGGTTGGGTGTATCCATTGTAAAACTTTCAATATTTATTCCTTTTGAAATAATCTTTTGAAGGTAATTTGAATGGCTAATATCTCCAGGCAGGGTAACTTGATAAAAATCATTTTTTTTAAGCACAGTTGCATTAAATTCCTTTAAATCATTCTCATTTGCATTTGTTTGAATCCTTATTCTATTTTCTGCGAATTTTTCTTTAATTTCTTTTAAATTACCCTCCAGCACAATTTCACCTTTATTTATAAGCATTAGTTTTTCAATTATTTGCTCTGCCTGAAGAAGGATGTGAGTTGAAAAAATAATTGTCTTTCCTTCTTTATTCATATTATGGATTTCTTCCTTTAAAATTTGCTGATTTAAAGGGTCAAGCCCCGTAAAGGGTTCATCTAAAATTAGAATATCAGGGTTATGAAGAATACAACCAATAAATTGAAGCTTCTGTTGCATACCTTTTGAAAGTGTTTCAACCTTTTTATCCTTCCATTCAATAAGCCCAAATTTATCAAGGTAATCAAGGATTTTTTTTCTTGCAAAGGATGGCTTTACTTTTTTTAGTTCTGCAAAAAAGAGGAGCTGGTCATAAACCTTCATCTTTCTGTATAGTCCTCTTTCCTCTGGCAGATACCCTATTCTATGCTGTATCTTATCCCCTGGAGGAAGCCCATCAATTAGAACTTCCCCATCATCGGGTTTATAAATATCCATAAGGACCCTTATTGTAGTTGTCTTTCCAGCCCCATTTGGACCTAAAAAACCATAAATTGCGCCAG
>JBBFMJ010000331.1:0-2182 GCA_037478515.1 Thermoanaerobaculia bacterium | reverse complement strand
CAAAAGTTTTTTAATGCATAGGTAATTTTTACGCATTTGAGGTAGAAGTCCCAGGACCTGTTGATCCTAAGAAATTAGATCTATTCAATGGAGGAGGGCAGAAGCCAGATGATGTAAACTTGTTTTTAAAATATGCAAATCCACTGGAAAGAGAAACGAAACTTCCTCAAGGTGAAAGCACTTTTGATTTGATTGTATATTATGGAGAAACGATTATTCCATCAACATTTAAGGCAGAATTAAATGGAGTGGATATAACATCAAAATTTCAGCCGATTCCAAAATTAGCAGAAGTTGAAAAGTTGACATTGCAGCCAGGGAGGAACACATTGGTTTTAAGTGTGGATGGGAAAAACCAAAAGGGGCAAATAGCAACAGATACAGACCGGCTTGTGTTTATTGTTCAGTGAGAGGAGAGCAGTAGAGGGATATAGTTTTAGGAGCTGAATTTATTCAGCCCGTAAATTTTGGTTTTGTAAGGGCAGGGGTGCTAATTACCATATTTTCTGGTTATTTCAGAATTACCCCTGCAAAAAATTGGAAAAATTACGGGTTGAGCAAGCTCGATCACTGCACAATAAAATATTTTGGGCTTGTATAAAAGCAGCCCTTACAAATTATTATGGAGGTTAAAATGATTTTATTTTTATTTATTTTATTTCAAATCCAAGGTCCTGGATGGACTATAAAGATTGAACCAGTTCAATATGAATATTATCCAAAAGAGCCAATGTGGTTTAAAGTTAAAGGAGTAAATGAAACAGAGAGGGAGCTTAAAAGTATAGCAGATGAGGGTTTTATAGAAATGGATGGAAAATATTGTGGGAAACTTTATGATAAAACATCCCTTATGGAAGCCCTTGAAAGACAAACCCCGCCAAATGAAGAATTAAAGTATCCACCAAAGACAATAAGGGCTTTAAGTTTTATTTTAGGTGAAATATGTCACGATGTATTTCCAATGTATTGGGGGAAGGCGGATGAAATAGATGAGTTTTATGGTTTGCATAAAATTTGCTATGTAAGGAAGTGGAAGGAGTATTCAAGAGAAGTTTACAAGTGGGAAGAAAAAGAAGAAAGGTTTTGCAGTGAATTTAAGATAGTATATCCACCAGAAGGGGAAGACAGGGAATTTTATAAAAAATATTTAACAAATGATAGTTTGGAGGATGTCACAAAATTAGATGAGAAGAAAAAAGCAGAAGCATTGGAAGAATTTCCAACCTCCTGGTATACTGGCTGGCTTCTGGATAGATTTTACCCTAATTTATCACACCCGGATGTAGAATTTATTTTAAAAGAGATAAAAAAGCCATTTAAGGAGAGGGAATTTTATAAAGAAAATTCAAGGCGGTTATACTGGATGAAAATGGATTTTAAAAGATTATTAAATATATATGCAGAGGCAGGGGAGAAATTTATAAAGGAAAAGAAAAGCCATCCACTGAAAACCCTTATTTATGCAACACTCTCTTATGAATATTTTCATTTAGGGGAGATAAAAAAAGGGATAAGATATGGGGAAAAGGCACTGGAAGGTGAATATCCACAATGGTATAAATTTTTCAGTTATGATTACACTGGTGGAGTTGCCCAATTTCAAAAGGCAAATTTGAAAGAGATAATTGAAAAATTAAAAAAGTAAGTTATTTAATATGGAAGAAAAGATACCACCTTCTTTGTAGATATTTAATTCATATTCACTTTCAAATTGAGGAATCGCCTCAAATTCAAAAAAATTATCTTCACTCTGGACTTTAACTATTAATGGTTTTCCAAGAGAAAGGTTCTGAATATCTATTGTCAAAATCTCATCTCCTTTAATTTTTAAATCATCTGCACTTTCCCCTTCTTTAAATTTCAGTGGCAAAACCCCCATTCCAATTAAATTTTGCCTGTGGATCCTCTCAAAACTTTGGGCTATCACTGCCCTTACACCTAAAAGATAGGTCCCTTTTGCAGCCCAGTCCCTGGAAGAGCCCATTCCATAATTTTTTCCTGCAATTACTACCAGTGGTATTCCTTCTTTTTTATACTCCATAGCAGCATCATAAATAAACATTTCCTTTCCTTCAGGATATTTAATTGTAAAGGACCCTTCCCTTCCCACCATTTTATTTTTTATTCTGATATTTCCAAAGGTTCCCCTCATCATAACTAAATGGTTTCCTCTCCTTGCGCC
>JBBFMJ010000330.1:0-2193 GCA_037478515.1 Thermoanaerobaculia bacterium | reverse complement strand
ATCACTATCTACGGCTCACTTTTCTCCCAAAAAATATGAAAATTTGAAAATTTTTTAAAATTTTCTTCATTCTTATCTACGGCTCACTTTTGCTAAATAGACAAAAATTCTCTTTTAAATTAAAAAAGTATTAAAATTTAAAAAATTTTTAAAATTTTGATATAAATACTATGCACTTCACCCCAGATTAAATTAAAACTAAAAGTTTTTAATTTACTTTTTACCCTTTTTGTGCTATATTTTTTTAAAAAAGGAGGGTATATGAGCAATCCACTCACTTATTTATCAGAAGAAGAAGAGTTATTCTTTAAAAGCGTAAAGGAATTTGCAGAAGCAGAAATCAAACCCTATGTTCAAAAAATGGATGAGGAAGGTGAGCTAAACAAAGAATTGATACCAAAACTCTTTGAAATGGGTTTGATGGGAATAGATATCCCTGAAAAATATGGGGGCTCCGGGGGTTATTTTTTTATGTCTATCCTTGCCATTGAAGCACTATCTCAAATTGACCCAGCAGTTGCAGTTATAGTAGATGTCCAGAATACTCTGGTAAACAATGCAATTTCAAGATGGGGAACAGATACCCAGAAAGAAAAATATTTCCCAAAACTGGCAAAGGAATGGGTGGGGGCTTATGCTTTATCCGAGTCCTCTTCTGGTTCCGATGCCTTTGCCTTAAAATGTAGGGCAGAAGAAAAAGGTGATGGTTTTATTTTAAATGGTCAAAAATTATGGATTACAAATGGAAAAGAGGCAAATTTATTTATAATCTTTGCAAACGCAAAACCAGAGGCAGGATATAAAGGTATAACTGCATTTCTCGTTGAAAGGGGTTTTGAGGGTTTTACGGTTGGGAAAAAGGAAAATAAACTGGGAATAAGGGCATCTTCCACCTGCGAACTTATCCTTGAAAATTGTTTTGTCCCAAAGGAAAATGTTTTAGGTGAAGTGGGAAAGGGTTACAAGGTAGCCATTGAGACCTTAAATGAAGGACGGATTGGAATTGGGGCTCAGATGTTAGGGCTCTCTGAAGCCGCCCTGGATTATGCCTTAAAATATACCTCTGAAAGAAAGCAATTCGGGCAGACCATAAACTCCTTTCAGGGTGTTCAATTTTCCCTGGCAAGGATGGCAGCGGATATTGAGGCAGCCAAACTTCTGGTCTATAATGCAGCACGGCTTAAAGAGGCAGGGAAAAACTTTGTAAAGGAAGCAGCCATTGCAAAACTTTTCTCTTCAGAAGTGGCAGAAAGGGTTGCCTCCGAGGTTATAAATTTATTTGGTGGATATGGATTTACAAAAGAATACCCAGTGGAAAAATTATTCAGGGATTCAAAGATAGGGCAGATTTATGAAGGGACTTCCAATATGCAACTTTTAACCATAGCAAAGATAATTATGCAAAAATAGGAGAAAGGTATGAAAAAATTTTTTATAATCTTTTTTATTATTTCCACCCTTGCTTTTTCAGCAAGCAAACCAGATTTAAAGGTTTTAAATCTAAATGTAAGCAGGATTGAAACCAGGAGCTCCCTTTTAAGATTGGATGTAAAAATATCTATCAGCAATTCAGGGAAAAGCACAAGTTCAGAAAATATCGTGGTAAGGGTTTATTATAGAATTGGTCAAAATGGAACCTGGAATCAATTACATGATTTCTCAATTTTAGGAATTGGAGAAAACAAAACAAGGGAGGTAAGCAAGCATTTTGATTTTAATGAAGCAGGAAATTATTACATAAAAGCAGAGGTTGACCCTGAAGATCAAATTGATGAACTCTCCGAGGGTAACAATACAAAGATTTTTCCAAAATTTTTTGAGGCAGGTATTCCAGATATTATTATTTCAAATTTAAAGGCAGAAATTATAAAAACAAATTCAGCAGGTTCAAAACAAATAAAAGTGGAATGGGATATTGAAAACATTGGTGATGGAACTGCAAAGGAGTCCTTTATAACCGTCCTTTATATATCAAAAAATAATGGACCTTTCTCAGAAGTTCAAAGGTATACAAAATCAAATTTAAAGCCAGGCCAGAAATTTCATATTACAAAAACCTTAACCCATAGTGATTTCAGGTCTTTAAGGTTTAAGGTAGTGGCAGATGAAACAAAAAAGGTCTTTGAAAAAACAAGCCAGAATAATACCGAGGTCTTTGAAATTTTAAACCATTAAAAAAATTAGCCAGGGGGC
>JBBFMJ010000329.1:0-2207 GCA_037478515.1 Thermoanaerobaculia bacterium | reverse complement strand
TGCTGGTCAGGGTTCCTCTGGGATGGGTTGGGGTAGACCATATGATTAAGGAAGTAAATCCAGGAGAGGTAGTTAAAGAAGGAAAACCCTTCTTCCATCAAACTGTGGAATTCCGCTGTCCCGACGGTTCGGCGGATATTTATCTCTTACTGGCAGGGCTTGCTGTGGCTGCAAGGCACGGGCTTGAAAAAAAGGATTCCCTGGAACTGGCAAAAAAACTTTATGTGGATAAAAATATATTTTCTCCTGAGTATAAAGAAACTCTAAAAAAAATACCAAAACTCCCCTCCTCCTGCTGGGAATCAGCTCAAAATTTATTAAAACAGAGGGAAATATATCAGGAATACGGAGTTTTTCCCGAAGTGGTAATTGATGGAATTTCAAAAAAATTAAAGAGTTATAACGACAAGGATTTAAATAAAAAACTTCAAAATAAGGGTGAAGAAGTAAGAAAAATTGTGGAAGAATACCTTTATTGCTGATTTTCTGGAATTTTTTTTAAAAAATTATTGTTTAATTAAAAAAAGAAAAAGGAGGTAATTTATTATGAAACAAGGTATGTATTATAAATGTAATGTATGTGGTAATGTAGTCCAGGTCTCCTTTGTAGGAGGAGGAGAGCTGGTATGTTGCGGGCAGCCAATGGTTGCCTTAAAGGAAAACACCACAGAGGCATCCACAGAAAAGCACATTCCAGTCATTAAAAAGGAAAGTAATGGCTACAGGGTAATGGTTGGAAGTGTTGCCCATCCAATGGAAGAAAAACATTATATTGTCTTAATTGAACTAATAGCCGATGGAATTTCCTATAAAAAGTATTTAAAGCCAGGAGATAAGCCAGAGGCATTCTTTGAGGTAAAAGAAGCAAAAGATGTCTATGCCTTAGAGTATTGCAATTTACATGGTCTATGGAAAGGGACTTTATAAAATAATAAAGGAGGTAAAATATGGAAGAGATAAAAGAAAGAAAAGGTTTTCCGCTTTTAGGAGATGATTTCCCCCAAATTCAGGTCACCACAACCCACGGTGTAAAAAAGCTTCCCGAAGATTATAAGGGAAAGTGGTTTGTGCTTTTTAGCCATCCTGCAGATTTTACACCTGTCTGCACAACAGAATTTGTGGCTTTTCAAAAAAGGTATGAAAAATTCAAAGCATTAAATTGTGAACTTATAGGGCTTTCTATGGATCAAGTATTTTCACATATTAAATGGGAAGAATGGATAAAGGAAAAAATGAATGTGGAAATCGAGTTTCCAATAATTGCCGATGATGGGGCTGTGGCAAGGATTTTAGGGCTTATACATCCAGGGAAAGGGACAAATACAGTCAGGGCTGTTTTTGTGGTTGATGATAAGGGGAAAGTTAGAATTATTTTATATTATCCGCAGGAACTGGGAAGGAACATTGATGAAATCTTAAGGGCAGTGGAAGCAATGCAAATTTCAGATCAATATCAGGTTGCAATGCCTGCCAACTGGCCCAAAAATGAACTTATGGAAGACAAAGTCATAATTCCACCAGCAAAGGATGTTAAAACTGCAAAAGAAAGATTGGAAAAGGCAAAGAAAGGGGAATTTGAGTGTTATGATTGGTGGCTTTGCTATAAAAAATTAGATAAAAAGTAAAGGAGAGGGCAGGTTTTAAAACCTGCCCTTTTTTTATGAAAAACATTTCAAAGTTTATAATTTCCATTTTAATTCCACTCATAATTGGCTTTTTTGGGTCAATCTTTACTTCTACTTCTGTTTCAACTTGGTATCCAACCTTAAACAAACCATCCTTCAACCCTCCAAACTGGATTTTTGGACCTGTCTGGACAACCCTTTATATTTTAATGGGAATCTCTTTTTATTTAATCTGGAAAAAGACAAATTTCAAGGAAAATAGAACTGTTTTTATATTTTTCTTTATTCAACTCTTCTTTAATTTGTCCTGGTCCTTTTTCTTTTTTACACTAAAAAGCCCATTTTTGGCTCTTATAGATATAATTCTTTTACTAATTTTTATAATTTTTACAATTTTAAGTTTTTACAAAATTTCAAAAGTTTCCTCTTACCTCCTCCTCCCCTGTCTTTTCTGGGTTCTCTTTGCCACAATTTTAAATTTTAGCATTTTAATTCTAAATTAAATAAATTAGCCCAAAACCGCAATAGGAAAAGTTGAAAAAAGCCCTTTTCTTAGAATATAATTAGTAAATACTAATGACA
>JBBFMJ010000328.1:0-2208 GCA_037478515.1 Thermoanaerobaculia bacterium | reverse complement strand
AAACTGAAGCCCTTTTTTTGCCCTTGACAGAGGAACCTTTAAGGGTTGAAACAGCAGCAATAGTCGGACTTGCCTTTTACTGGGCTCAAAAATTCTGATATAATATAAGGGCTGCCTGTAGCTCAGTAGGATAGAGCAACGGACTTCTAATCCGTAGGTCGGGGGTTCGATTCCCTCCAGGCAGGTTAGATGGTGAGTGTAGCTCAATTGGTTAGAGCACTGGACTGTGGATCCAGATGTTGGGGGTTCGATTCCCCTCACTCACCCCTTTTTATTTTCCATGATTTGATTAAAAAGAACTTCATGATTAGATATAGTGGATTTAATTTACCTCATTTAAAATTTCTTTATGCAATCTTTTCTAATTTAAATGTGTGGTAAAATATTAAAACATTTTCAGGAGGTTATATGGGATTTAGTTTTGTGCAGAAAATCCTTGCAAAATATGCAGGGAAAGAAAAAGTAGAAGTTGGTGAAATAGTCACCGTGGAACCCGACTTTATCCTTTCCCACGACAACTCCTCTGCCATAGCCAAAACCTTCAAGAAAATTGGAATTGAAAGGGTTAAATATCCAGAAAGAATTGTAATTGTTTTAGACCATTGCACCCCTGCTGCTGATTCCAAGTATGCCACAAACCATAAGGAAGTGAGGGAATTTGTCCAGGAGCAAGGGATAAAAAATTTCTATGACATAAACAGAGGGGTCTGTCACCAGGTCTTTATAGAAGAGGGCTTTGCTGCCCCAGGGAGATTGATTTTGGGCTCCGACTCTCATACCACTTCCTATGGTGCTCTGGGCTGTTTTTCTGCAGGAATTGGAAGGACAGAAGCTGCCTCCATCTGGGCAACAGGTGAACTCTGGCTTATGGTTCCAGAGACATTAAGGATAAGATTAGAAGGGAAACTCCCAAAAAATACTTCTGCAAAGGATGTAATATTATTTCTTATAGGTAAATTAGGTGCAGATGGGGCTCTCTACAAATCAGTTGAATTTTGTGGAAAAATCATAGATGATATGGATTTAGAAGACAGAATTGTTTTATGCAATATGTCAGCAGAAATGGGAGCAAAAAATGGATATTGTTTGCCTGACCAGAAAGCCCTTGATTATTTAAAAGGGAGGGTAAAAGGTGAATATGAACTTATTTTCCCAGACAAAGATGACGGGGCAGAAGAGCTTAGCTTTGATTTATCAGATTTAAAACCACAGATTGCCTGTCCTCACAGCGTGGATAATGTAAAGGAGGTCTCTGAAGTCAAAGGGACAAAAATCCATCAGGTTGTAATTGGAACCTGTACCAATGGAAGGTTTAAGGATTTAAAGATAGCAGCAGAGGTCTTGAAGGGTAAAAAGGTCTCCAAAAATGTTCGCCTTCTTATTTTTCCTGCCTCAATGGAGGTCTTCAAAAAGGCATTAAAAGAAGGAATTATTGATATTTTGGTGGAAGCAGGTGGGATTGTTATGAACCCAAATTGTGGACCCTGCCTGGGTGCCCATGAGGGTGCCCTGGCACCAGGGGAGGTCTGCCTTTCCACATCAAACAGAAATTTCAAAGGAAGGATGGGGTGCAATGAGTCCTTTATATACCTTTCCAGCCCCTATGTGGCTGCAATTTCAGCAATAAAAGGAGAAATTGACTATGAAATTTAAAGGGAAAGTTTTCAAGTATGGAGATAATGTAAATACTGATGTAATCTTTCCTGGAAAATATACCTATACTGTAACTGATAGGAAAGAAATGGCAAAGCATGCCCTGGAAGACCTGGACCCAGATTTTATAAAGGAAGTAAAGGAAGGTGATATTATTCTGGCAGGTAAGAATTTTGGCTGTGGCTCTTCGAGGGAACAGGCGGTTATTTGTTTGAAAGAGGCAGGGGTTTCAGTTATAATTGCCAAGTCCTTTGCAAGGATTTATTTTAGAAACTGCATAAACGAAGGACTCCCAGCCCTCGTATGCTCTGATATCTTTGATAAAGTTGAAAAAGGAGAAGAAATTGAAGTGGATTTAAAGGAAGGAAAAATAATTACCAAAAATGGTATTTTTAGCTTTCCTGCTTTTCCAGAAAGGGTTCAGGAAATCCTTTTAAGTGGTGGGCTAATACCCTATGTTCAAAAACATTTTAAAAAATAACTTTTTTTTATTTTTACTCTTTTTATCTTCCCTTCTTTTTTCCAAGGAAAATTATCTTCTTTTAACCCTTGACA
>JBBFMJ010000327.1:0-2211 GCA_037478515.1 Thermoanaerobaculia bacterium | reverse complement strand
CAGAAAAGTATAAAGATTCCTTTATTTATGCAGAAAAATTATTTTTAAGAAAAAAAGTAGCAGTGGTGCCAGGTATAAATTTTTCAAAAAATGCAAAAAGTTTTATTAGAATAAATCTATCTCTGCCTCTCAAGGAATTTAAAGAAGGAATTGAAAGGATTGAGGAATTTGAAAAGGAAAATTGAAGTGGTGGCATCTTTTATTGAAAAAAATAAGAAATTCTTAATTGTGAAAAAAGGGGCTTTGTGGGAATTCCCAGGTGGGAAGGTAAAGGAGGGGGAAGATTTAAAAGAAGCACTGGAAAGGGAAATAAAGGAAGAATTAGGAGTTGAAATAGAGGCAGGCAAAGTTTTATTTATGTATGAAATGGAAAATTATATTTTTTATTTTTTTTCTTCAAAAATTAAAAGGGGAAAGCTCACTTTAAAAGAGCATAAAGATCTGAAATGGATTAAATTAAATCAGAGGGATAATTTTAAATTTTATGAGCCCGATGAAAAATTTTTATCTGCAATGGCATCTTTTAAATAGATGTAATTTAAGATGTATCCATTGCTATCAGGATGACTTCACCTCAAAGGAAGAACTTTCCTTTGAAGATTTAATGAAGGTCTATGAAAATTTAATAAAATCTATGGAACTTTTAAATTCATCCTTAAATGTTGCCTTGACAGGGGGTGAGCCCTTTTTACATAAAAATCTTTTTGATTTGATGGAAAAATTAGAAAAAGAAGAAAAAGTCAGAGCATTTTATATCATTACCAACGGGCACTTTTTGGTAGAATTTGCAAGGGATTTAAAAAAATTCAAAAAATTAAAGGATGTGAAGGTCTCTCTGGATGGCTTTTCTGAAGGAGAAAATGACAGGATAAGAGGAAAGGGTTCCTTTAAAAAAACAATGGAAGGGATTGAGGAATTGAAGGAAAACAGAATAAAAACAATTTTAATGTTTACCCTTATGAAATCCAATAGAAGAGAGATAAAAAATTTAATTTCATTTATGAAAGCTTTTGGACTGGATGGGGCAATTGTGGAAAGGTTTATACCCCTGGGAAGGGGGCTTGGGATAGGAGAAGAACTTTTGGGTTTTGAAGAGTGGAAAGAGGTCTGCCTGGAAATTTTAAAAGAATTGAAGATAGATATTGATTTAAAGGAGATTTCACCTTATAAGGCATTTAAAATCCAATGGAAGGATGGGGAACTGGACCTTTTGGGTTCTGAATGTATTGTTGGAAAGGATGGCGGAGCCCTTATGCCCTCAGGAGATTTTTATCCCTGCAGAAGATTTCCAATTGCCCAAGGGAATTTGCTTTATAAAAATTTAAAAGAGATTTTTGAAGGTTCAAAACTTTTAAATCTTTTGAAGGAAAAGAAAAACTTAAAGGGAAAATGTGGTTTTTGTGAGTTTGGAGAATGTATTGGTTGCAGGGCTTATGTTTATTCAAAGACAGGTGACCCTCTGGGGGAAGATGAAGTTTGTTTTTTGTAATTTTATTTTAAATTAAAAGAAATTCCCAGAAAAACAAAATTTCCATTTATTCCCATATTTGGCCTTCTAAAATTGGCATTGGACATATGGTTAAAACGATAGCCAAAATAAAATGCCCTTTCTTTTTCAAAGTAAAAGTATAAACCTAAATCAATGTTATGGGAAAACAAAAATCCCCTTGCCTGGTCTTCGGTTCTTAAAGTAAAATAGTGTGGTCCTGTGGAATAACTTAAAGAGTAAAAAAATTTTCTCCCTAAAGGTTTTAAATATTTAATTCCCAGCCCCAGCCCAAATTCATAATCATTTTCAGGTTTTATAGAACTGGCATACCTGGGCTCCATATATAATAAAAAAAATCCCCTTTCTTTTTTCAATTTTTTAAATATATTTGATGCATCTGTGCCCAGTTGTAAATTAAAATGATAAACCTGATATCTTCCTTCCTCAACCTTTGCTCCGCCATAGCCAGTTAAAAAACCAATGGATTTTAAAAAAATTTCTTTTTCTACCAAATTTTTCCCATCTTTACTTAAGGAAATTATTGGAAAAAAAATAATAAAAAATAGAAAATGATTAAAAAATTTCTTATTTTTTTCTTTATATCCATTCATAAATTTAAAATTTTATCATATTTTTTTAAATTTAAAATTTAATGTTAAAATTAAAACATGAAAGCCTATGTAGTAGAAAAATTTGGAAGCCCTAAAAATTTAAAATTAAAG